>JBFKGW010000608.1:0-1518 GCA_041633145.1 Alphaproteobacteria bacterium | reverse complement strand
GGGCAAATCTTTGTGTGATAATTGCAACGGGGCGCCGCCGCGAAGGCGTTCTTCGGGCGGCGGTATGCGTTTGCAGGCCGCGTTCGCGCGCGTGAGTTTGCGAATTTAGCGGAGTATTGATACCCGGTTTTATTTGCGAGTGCCGATTACGACAGCGGTATAGGCTGGATTATGTTGGATTTATGAACGATCCCAGTGGCCAACCATACCGAACAGCCAGGTGTCTGAAAAGAATGCCATTTCCGTTGCTGTAACGTGCCAAACCGGCTAAATCCGGCTCGCGATGTCTGCTGAGATCGAAAATAGAGCACTGCTGCCCTCGGGCTTACACGACCTCCTGCCGCCGCGCGCGGCGCAGGAGGCCGATACGGTGCGCGCGCTGACCGGCGTATTCGCCGCTTTCGGCTATGAACAGGTCAAACCGCCGCTGATTGAGTTCGAGAACACCCTGACGGGCGCCGCCGAAAATGGCGGTGGCAGCCTGGGCGGCCAGATGTTCCGGCTGATGGACCCGGCGAGCCAGCGAATGATGGCGATTCGCGCCGATATCACCCTGCAGGTGGCGCGTATCGCCGAGACCCGTCTGCGCGATACGGCGCGTCCCTTGCGGCTATCTTATGCCGGCGAAGTACTGCGGGTCCGCGGCAGCCAATTGCGCCCCGAACGGTTGTTTGCCCAGGCCGGCGTCGAATTGATCGGTGCTGCGGACGTCTCCGCCGATGTCGAGATCGTCGTGCTCGCCGCCGAAGCGCTGGCCGCTGCCGGCATTGCGGCACCGACCATCGATTTGAACTCGCCGGCTTTGGTTGCCTATTTGCTGGCCGATATCGGCGTTGACGATACGGCAGTGACGCAGCTGCGCGTGGCGCTCGACCACAAAGACGCGGCGGCCGTGCGCGATCTCACCCGAGCACATGGCGTCGCGTTCGGCGCCGCGGCGCGCGTACTCGATGACCTGGTCAGCGCGGTGGGCACCGCGGAGGAGGTCTTGCCCAAGTTGAAGAAGCTAGACCTGCCCCCATCCGCTGCGGCCGAGGTGGACCGATTGGCGGCGGTCGTCGCCGGCATTCGCGCCGCCGGCACCGATCTATCGCTCACCCTGGACCCAGTTGAATATCGGGGATTCGAATACCATACCGGCGTCAGCTTTACCGTCTTTGCGGCCGGCGTGCGCGGCGAGCTGGGACGTGGCGGGCGCTACATCACTACGGCGGGCGAAGCGGCGACCGGGTTCTCGCTCTATCTTGACTCGATCATGCGGGCGTTGCCCAATCCGCCGGCGGCGCAAAAGGTGTATGTGCCCTTCGGGTCGTCGGTGGCTGACGCCGTTAAACTGCGCGCCGACGGCTGGACGACGGTTGCCGGCTTGGCGCGTGAAGCAGATGTGCGGGCAGAGGCGTTGCGATTGAATTGCAGCCACTGCTGGCACAATGGCGAAATTTTATCTTTGCGCGAGGGCGGCGGCGATGCGCCGGCGGAGAGCTAGATGGCGAACGTTGCGGTCGTAGGCTCCCAATG
>JBFKGW010000607.1:0-1520 GCA_041633145.1 Alphaproteobacteria bacterium | reverse complement strand
GATTGGTGGCGGTCGTCGGCGACGATGGTCCGGGGGCTCAGGTAAGCGAGCTTATCGCCGGCATGGATGGAATCGAACCACAGTTGCTGGTCGATTCGAACCGTCCGACCACGATCAAGACCCGTTTCATTGCCGGCAGCCAACAACTATTGCGCGCCGATGACGAAGCGGTCGGCGTCGTCGCCGACGCTTTGCTGGCACGCGTCGTCGAAACCGCAAGCGCCGCTTTAGGCGCGCCGGGCGTCGGCGCGTTGGTGCTGTCGGACTATGGCAAAGGCGTATTGGCCGACACAGTGATCGGCCAACTGGTGACCGCGGCTAAAGCCGCCGACATCCCCGTGATCGTCGATCCCAAAGGCACCGACTACGGCAAATATGCTGGCGCCGACGTGTTGACGCCCAATCGCAAGGAGTTGAGCGAGGCGACCCGCAGGGCGACCGGCAGCTCGGACGAAATCGTCGCGGCGGCGCGGCACCTGATTGAGACCTGTCGCGCGCGATACGTTCTGGTCACGCGCGGCCGCGAAGGTATGTCGTTGGTGTCCGCCGACGCAGCACCGGTACATTTGCCGGCGCTGGCGCGCGAGATATTCGATGTATCGGGCGCTGGCGATACGGTCGTTGCGGTGCTGGCGACCGGCTTGGCAGCGGGTATGCCGGTGGCTGAGGCGGCGCAACTCGCCAACGTTGCCGCCGGCGTCGTCGTGGGCAAGGTTGGCACTGCCGTGGTTCGAAACGCCGAATTGGCCGACGCGGTGGACACCGCGGTGGGCGTTTCGGAGAAAATCGTCGACCGAAATCAATTGGCCGATCAGGTTGCCCAGTGGCGCTCGCGCGGTCTGTCGATCGGGTTCACCAACGGCTGCTTCGATCTGGTCCACCCAGGACATATTTCTCTGCTCGAGCAGGCGGAGTCGCAGTGCGACCGCCTCATCGTCGGTCTCAACAGCGATGCCTCGGTGGCGCGTCTGAAGGGCGCCGGGCGGCCGGTGCAGGACGCTGCCGCGCGCGGCCGCGTTCTCGCTTCGGTGGCGGCGGTCGATGCCGTGGTGGTTTTCGACGACGACACGCCGCTCGAGCTGATCCGCCAAATCCGCCCCGACGTTCTGGTAAAGGGTGCCGATTACGCGCTCGACGAGGTGGTCGGTGGCGATTTCGTCCAAGGCTATGGCGGCCGTGTGGTGTTGGCCGATTTGGTCGACGGCTTTTCGACCACCGAAACGATCGCCCGCCTGGCGCGCTAGCGCGTTAAGTCTTCAAGCAAAAACCCAACCTAGCCGATCCGCGGGTCGGTCAGATCGTATAGGCGTTGCGCCGCCTTGCGGGCGAATTTCAACGTCAGCACCCGGCGCCGGCTAGCATGCAGCGGCACCACTTCGGCAGCCCTTAACTCATCGGCGCCCCAGTTGTCGGCGACGAGGATCCCGCAATCTGCAGGCAACAGGTCGAGGGCAAAATCGCGCGGCACGGCGAAAAACAACTGGTCGCAGAAGTCGTCATAATCGGGCCACTTTTGGTCG
>JBFKGW010000606.1:0-1571 GCA_041633145.1 Alphaproteobacteria bacterium | reverse complement strand
TTTCGGCGCCTGGCTGGGCGGCGTGGCGTTCGATGCGACCGGCAGCTATACCTCGATGTGGTATGCCGCGATCGCGCTGGGCCTGATCGCCGCGCTGCTGCATTGGCCGATCCGCGACCAGCCGATCGAGCGTCTGGTGGCGCCGCAAGCCGCCTGATACCGCGTACAACACCGCAATACGCCGTTTATTCCATGACAAAACATTGAACTGCGGGTTACTTGCATTTTAATTTGCATATCCCCATCGTAGGTGTGACGTATTGCGCCATACACCCGACGGAGGAACGATGCTCGTCAAAGTCAAACGCGGTTGGGAATTGCCGGAACATATGGCAACGCCGGAAGATGTCTTCATGAACCGGCGTCAAATCGCTAAAACTATCGCGGCAGGCCCGATTTTGGCCGGTGCGGCGCCGATGCTCATGGCCAGCCCAGCGATGGCCGCCAAGGGCGAAGATCCCACGAAGGACCTGTATCCCGTCGAGCGCAATCCGAAATACGTGCTCGATCGCGAGATCACGCCAGAACGGGAAGCCATCAGTTATAACAATTTCTATGAGTTCGGCTCGCACAAGCAGATCTCGCGCAGCGCCCAGCGGCTTAACATTCGCCCGTGGGAGATCGCGATCGACGGCATGGTCGAGAAGGAATTCAAGATCGGCATCGACGATCTGCTGAAGAAAGTCTCGTTGGAAGAGCGTCTGTACCGGCACCGCTGCGTCGAGGCGTGGGCGATGGCGGTGCCGTGGTCGGGTTTTCAGATGAGCCAACTGGTTGAGATGGCGAAGCCGCTGTCCGGCGCGAAGTACGTCGTCATGCGGACGATCGCGGAGAACAAGTCGGAAATGCCGGGTCTGCGCCAGTTCTGGTATCCGTGGCCCTATACCGAGGCGCTGACCATTGAAGAGGCGACCAATGAGCTGGCCTTTTTGGTGACCGGCCTCTACGGCAAGCCGGTGCCGAAGCAGAACGGCGCGCCGCTGCGCCTGGCGGTGCCGTGGAAGTACGGTTTCAAATCGATCAAGTCGATCATCAGCTTTACCTTCACCGACCAGCGCCCGAAGACCTTCTGGGAGGCGCTGCAGGAGAATGAGTACGGCTTCTGGGCCAATGTTAACCCCGAAGTCGATCATCCGCGGTGGAGCCAGGCGACCGAATGGCTGCTCGGCGGCAGCCAGCGCGACCGCGTGCCGACCCAATTGTTCAGCGGTTACACCGAGTTCGTCGCCCATCTATACGATGGCTTGGCGAACGAACCGCTCTATCGCTGACCGCTAAAAACAAGGCCGGGCCCCGAAGGGTCCGGCCAAGTTGAACAGGGAGGCTTCACGTCTTGGGAGACGTAAGAGCTGCATAAGCAGCCCTTCGCGTATGCGCCGGGAGGGAGGCGTGCCATACGCGGATGATGCTTATGTGCATCAGTGCACTGACTTAAATAGAGCCCCCGACCGTGTTTTCGATGTTCTTATTCTGTTTACCAGATATGCGATTTTGTAATGTCTTAAATAATCTATAATATTCAGTAGCTTAGTTAAAATGTTACACTCAAAAGCGGGTTTCCGCTACCTTGC
>JBFKGW010000605.1:0-1594 GCA_041633145.1 Alphaproteobacteria bacterium | reverse complement strand
GTACGCGCGCCGGGGATGCCATCTGCAAGACCGACATCTAAACCGTGCGCATGCAGCAAACTCTGTGCTTCGCGAACTAGATCCCGCAGCGACATTTCGCTAATACGAGCCGGCACCCCGCCAGCGCCTGACTGGCTGCCGCTCGCCGCAAACGCCTCGCGGGCGAGCTTTTGCGCTGCCTCGATTTCCGCCGGCGTCATTCTACGGGCGACCGCCTCACGGCCGGCGATGGCCCGCGCGTCGCCGCGCGCACCGGCAATATTCAACCATTTATACGCTTCGATGAAATCACGCTGTGCGCCACGTCCGTTGGCGTGCATCACGCCAAGCTTGTACTGCGCATTGGCGTTTCCTTGCTCGGCGAGAGGACGCCATCGGTCGATGTCAGCCGCGAAATCGCCCTCACGAACATCGCCAACCGTGGTCTGAAATTCCAATGCGTCGTCGCGAATGACGTCGGCAGACGGGTCGTCGAGTAATTCGCCGAGCCTCGCGGCAATGTCCGCCGCGGCAAGCTGTTCGAAGGCCGCCGGCGCCGACGGCGCAACAAATACGGCGAGAGCGCCGACCACGCCGACCGCCAATACCGCTATTGCCGCCGCCACGGCGAGGCGCCGACGCCGCGGCTTGGTCGGCTCGGTTTCCTCTTCGTCGGGCGTCGCCTCGGCCGGCTGCTCAACGTAGGTTCTTGTATCGGGACGATAGGGATTTTCGAAGGAAAGATTGGGATATAAGGGTTCGTACGGCGTTTCTTCGAGATCTGCAGGTGACGGAACTGGCTCGGCGGTCGGTTTTTTGCCGGCGGCGTCACCTCGCGGCGCAAACACCCGCGGTATCCAGCCGACAACCAGCAAGCTCGCCGCTACCAGAGCCCCATAGCCAAACACGACCCCAACCGGTTCGCTGGGGGCAGTCGGTACCAGCATGAGGCCGCTCGACAGCCGCCACGCGAAAAACCCCCACCAGCCGACAAGAATGCTGACCGCACTAGCCATCCAAAACCACGACCAGACGAGTACCAGGCGCTGGCCGGTTCCACCGGTCCGCCAACGGGGTTTTGCCGCGCCTGCGGTTAACACGAAGGCGAACAATAAAACCCAAAAGGCAACGGTAATCGCTGAGGCGGCGATCACGCTATTTGTCTCGAACGAACTGATTGTCGCGAACAAGACTGCCACCATTCCCCAGATTTCAGTTATCGTCATGGTACGTAAAATCGATAGCGTTCTCTATAAAATTAACACTCTTTTAACCTTCAAAAGATTAACAGTTTATTAATCTATATACTTAACAGCCCGATTTTATTGGAAAAAACGGCTTTCTGAATTGGCCCGAAAGATCCGCCGCGGCAAGCAGACGCCCAAAAGAAAAGGGCCGCCCCAAGGGACGGCCCCGATCCGCTGAGATATTTCTCGCGGCTAAACTTCTTGAAGATTAACAGCCTTGGGTCCGCGCGCATCGGGCTGAACGTCAAATGACACTTTCTGGCCTTCGGTAAGTTGAGACATGCCGGCCTGCTCAACAGCCGAGATGTGGACGAAGACATCTTTTGAGCCATCTTCGGGAGATATGAAGCCGAAGCCTCGCGTAACGT
>JBFKGW010000604.1:0-1610 GCA_041633145.1 Alphaproteobacteria bacterium | reverse complement strand
GCGAATTGTTGTGCTTCGACGGCCCGGCCTCGATGAAGATGCCGTTTTCGGAGAAAATATCGGCCGCGCGCAAGACGTCGGAACGCTCGTCGACCCAGAACGACATGTGATGCAGCCGCCCGCTCGCGCCCTTGACGTCGACCACGTAGGCCAGCTCGTGGTGCACCGCGTTGGAGCTCATCCACGAGCCGATCTCGCGGGCGCCGTCCTCGTAGACCACCTGCTCGCGCAGCTTGAGGCCGAGGACAGTTTCGGCGAACACGCGGTTCTTCGGCACATCCTGGCAGAGCACCGCCAGATGGTCGGTGCGCCGCACGCCGACCCCGTGCGCCGGATACTTCATCGGCAGGTTCTTCAGGGTCGAGCGCAGATGTTCCGGCGGCGCGTATTTCTCCTCGTCGAAATAGATCTCCATGTGGTGGCCGTCGGGATCTTTGAACCGGTAGCATTTGCCGTGGCCGAAATCGCCATTCGACCAGCCGAGGCCGAGACCGGCCTCTTCGATGGCTTGGGCGCGCCGCTCGAGCGCCTGCGGACTGGCCGCCCGCCAGGCGATGTGGCCGACGCCGGCCTCTTTCGCTTCGGTCAGCTTCAAGGTCGTCGTCGCGTAGTCGCCATAGCCGCGCAGATAGGCCGACTCGCCCTCGACGTGAACGCGCTCCATGCCGAGCAAGGTGGTGAAGTACCACAGGCTCTCGTCGGGCTGCGGGGTCAGCAGCTCGATGTGACCGAGATGGGCGATGTCTTGAATGGGCTCTTCCGCCATGGCTTGCCGCTTTCGATTTGGTCGGGCAGTTCCGCAACACCACGATCCGCCGCCGAGCGGATGGCGCCAGCCAAATTAGGCGCGAACCCGGTTGTCGCGACATTGATCTACGTCAGCCCGCCGCGACGCGCTAACGCGTTTTAAGGAGTCGGCGATCCGGTTGCGCAGGATGGCAAATTATTGTATTATTATTTTCTAATATAAAGCTGCGGTTTGCAATCTGCCAAACCCTGACCACCAGCTCTGACGATAAGGGAGCACAGCGATGGAAAATTTCACCCCCATTTCGGCCCTGATTGGCGGCGTGTTGATCGGCGGCGCGGCGACGCTGCTGCTGGTGTTGAACGGCCGTATCGCCGGCGTGGCCGGCATCCTTGGCGGTTTATTGCCCGCTGCGAAGGGCGACGCAGCATGGCGGCTGTTGTTCCTCGCTGGCCTCGTCATCGGCGCCTTCGCGTGGGCTACCGTGTCGGGCGGCGCGCCGCTGCAGATCGACGCCACAATTCCAATGCTGATCGCCGGCGGCCTGATCACCGGCTTTGGCGCGCGGTTGGGCGGCGGCTGCACCAGCGGCCACGGCGTCTGCGGACTCGGCCGCTTGTCGCCGCGCTCGTTGGTGGCGACGGGGGTGTTCATGGCGACCACCTTCATCACCGTCGCCCTAGTCCGACATCTCATCGGCATCGGAGGCTAGAATTATGCTACGCAATCTTGCCGCGCTGGCCTGCGGCATCGTGTTCGGCGCCGGCCTCGGCATCGCGCAGATGACCAATCCGGACAAGGTGCTCGACTTCTTCGACGTGTTCGGCGCCTGGGACCCCAGCCTCGCCTTCGTCATGGGCGG
>JBFKGW010000603.1:0-1617 GCA_041633145.1 Alphaproteobacteria bacterium | reverse complement strand
GGCCGTCCTGGTCAAAAGGTGCGCTCAAATGGACCGCCACCCAATCGTCGATTAATGCGTTGCCGGGCCCGGTATCGAACGCCAGCAAGTGATCGAACACATTCTCGCTGTCGGCCGACGCGCCCTCGCCGATCCAGGTCACGTTCGCGACACCGCCGATATTGAGTACGCAGGCTGGCCGGTCTTGGGGCGCGACGGCGGCATGATAAATCGGCGCGAACGGCGCGCCCTCGCCGCCGGCAGCGACATCATTTGAGCGAAAATTGGCGACGACGTCGACGCCGGTGAGCGAGGCCAGCAGGGCCCCGTCGCCGATCTGCCATGTGCGGCGATTTTCCGGCTCATGCAATATAGTGTGCCCATGGAAGCCGACCACGGCGACCTGGTCGGCCGACAGGCCGGCCGCCGAGACCAGGGCCGTCACGGCGTCCGCGTGGTTCTGCGTCAAAGTCTCGGCGACGCTGTCGACCGGACCGTTGCCACCCAAAACGCCTTGCAATTGCTGGCGGAATTCCGGCGCATAGGGGACTGTCAAGCTGGCGATCGGTTCGACCAGCGCGGCACCGTCGGTACGGATTACGGCGGCATCGACGCCATCCATTGACGTGCCGCTCATCAGGCCGATCGCGATAATCGGTGCTGACTTTGTCATTTGCTATCCCATCGGCGCTTGACCGGCGCCGCGAACATCCGACAGAAGATATACCCGCCGCTGGCAGGTGTGATATGAGCCTGCCACGCAGAACCCTAATATTTTTAATACACTCACGAATCCGTCGCAGACCATGGCCGCACTCAAGTCAGATTTCCTGAACGTCATCAGCGAGCGCGGGTACTTGCACCAGTGCACCGATCTCGATGCGCTCGACCAGAGCGCGGCCGACGGCATGGTAACCGCCTATGTGGGCTATGACGCCACCGCCGACAGCCTGCATATCGGCAACCTGGTGTCGATCATGATGCTGTACTGGATGCAGCAAACCGGTCACCAACCGATCGTTCTGATGGGCGGCGGCACCACCAAGGTGGGCGATCCCTCGGGGCGCGACGAAACGCGGCTGTTGCTCAGTGACGAGCGGATCAATGCTAACATCGATCAGATCAAGCGCACCTTCGACCGATTTTTGAGTTTCGGCGACGACGGCAATGGCGCGCTGATGGTCAACAACGCCGACTGGCTCGACCAACTTCAGTACATCCCGTTTTTGCGCGATGTCGGCCAGCACTTCACGATCAATCGCATGCTCACGTTCGATTCGGTGAAGCTGCGGCTCGACCGCGAGCAGCCGCTGACTTTCCTCGAATTCAATTACATGATCCTGCAAGCCTACGATTTCGTCGAACTGGCGCGGCGCCACGATTGCGTCCTGCAGATGGGCGGGTCGGATCAATGGGGCAATATCGTCAACGGCGTCGAACTGGGGCGGCGGGTAGCTGGCAAGGCGCTGTTCGGATTAACCACGCCGCTGATCACCACATCTTCTGGCGCCAAGATGGGCAAGACCGCCGCCGGCGCGGTCTGGCTCAGCGCCGACCGCTTCAGCCCCTACGACAACTGGCAGTTTTGGCGCAACACCGAGGATGGCGACGTGGGGCGTTTTCTGCGCCTGTTTACGG
>JBFKGW010000602.1:0-1618 GCA_041633145.1 Alphaproteobacteria bacterium | reverse complement strand
GCGGCCGCGCCGAATTCGGTGAACGGTGGATTGAGCAGCGCCCCGGCGTGCTCACCGGCAACCAGCGCTTCGAGCCGCGCCTTGGTGGCGCCGACGGGCACCAGCTCGTACTCGTCGTGGCCAACGCCGTTGATCTCGAGCATCTCGCGCAGCATGAAGGCGAAGCCGGTCGACAGGGCGTCGACCGCCAGGGTCTTGCCTTTGAGGTCGCTGTAGCCAGCGATGTCCGCCTGCACCACCAGCCCGAGATTGACCTGGCTGGCGCCCATGAAGGCGAACAGATCGGGCTCGCGCGACAGCTCGGCGACGCCCTGGCCTTCCTGGTAGGCGACGATGTTGTCTATCGCAGTGCCGGCGATCTCGAAGTTGCCGTCGACCAGGTTGGTGATCTGGAACACCGAATTGGGGGTCGGTGTGATCTCCACGTTGAGACCTTCGCCTTCGAAGAAGCCCTGCTCGATGGCGACGTGGTGCGGCAAGACGCCGGTACTGGGAAATTCAATTACTCGGATGGTGGTGGTGTCGGACATTGGCGCTCCCCTGAATTGTCGTTGTTATAACGATTTGCCGCTCAGCCTGCGGCAACCGATTGGTTGCGGTCAACCGGGCGCGATCAATTATTTGCCCGCCTATTAACTGCCACTTTTTTGACCCCATATTGAGGCCAGGAACCGGGCGAGACGTTCGCCCGCCGCCGATCAGGGAGTCCCGTTAGACATGAATTTCCGTCGACCAAATCGCCGTTATTTTGTGGGTGGCGCACTCGCCGCCGCCCTGGTTTTGACCTGGCCCGCCGCGGCGCAAACTGTAACCTCCCAGAAGCAGGCTTTCCGCCCGGTCGTGGTGACCAGCGGGCTCGAACACCCCTGGGCGGTCGCCTTCTTGCCCGATGGCCACATGTTGGTGACCGAACGCCCCGGCCGGCTGCGGTTGATCGTCGACGGCCGGCTGCAGCGGGAGCCGATCGACGGCGTACCCAGTGTCGTCGCGCGCGGCCAAGGGGGCTTGCTCGACGTCGTGCTGCACCCCGACTACGCCGATAATGGCTGGATCTATCTGTCGTATTCGGCGCGCGGCCGTGGCGGCGCGCATACCGAGGTAGCGCGGGCCCGCCTCGACGGCAACCGGCTGGTCGATCTCAAGACCATATTCAGCGCCAACAATGTGTCCGGCGGCACCGGCCATTTCGGATCGCGCCTGGCGTTCGGCGGCGACGGCAAGCTCTATGTCACGGTGGGTGAACGTCGCGACAAGGATCGGGCGCAGGACTTGGACGCCCACAACGGCACGACTGTGCGCCTCAACGACGACGGCACGGTGCCCGCTGACAATCCATTCTTGAACACCGCCGGCGCGTTACCGGAGATCTACTCTTACGGCCACCGCAACGCCCAAGGAATGGCGCGTCACCCCGACACCGGCGCCATCTGGCTCAACGAACACGGGCCGCAAGGCGGCGACGAGGTAAATATCGTCAAGCCCGGCGTCAATTATGGCTGGCCGGTAATCACCTATGGGCGCAGCTATTCCGGCTTTTCCATCGGCGAAGGTTCATCGAAGCCGGGCATGGAGCAGCCGCTGCTCCATTGGACGCCGTCGATCGCGCCGTCGGGAATGG
>JBFKGW010000601.1:0-1626 GCA_041633145.1 Alphaproteobacteria bacterium | reverse complement strand
GACGCTATCGATTTCGACCGTCGACATGCGCTCACGGATCGCCCGCTCCATGCGCAGCAGGCCAATCCGATACTGGTTTTCCATCAACTCGCCGACCGAGCGCACCCGGCGGTTGCCGAGGTGGTCGATATCGTCGATTTCGCCGCGGCCATCCTTGAGATCGACGAGGATCTTGATGATCTGCAGGATGTCATCCTTGCGCAGCGTGCGTACGGTATCCGGCACATCGATATCGAGCCGTGCGTTCATCTTCACCCGGCCGACCGCCGACAGATCGTAGCGTTCGGGATTGAAGAACAAGCCATCGAACAAAACCTGCGCGGTCTCGTAGGTCGGCGGCTCGCCGGGACGCATGACCCGGTAAATCTCGATCAGCGCGTCTTCGCGGCTGCGGTTCTTATCCGCCGCCAGCGTATTGCGGATGTACGGGCCGACGTTGATATGATCGATCATCAAGGTGGTGAATTTCTTGATCTTCAACTCTTCGATCGTCGCCAGCGTATCCTCGGTGATTTCTTCGCCCGCTTCGACGAGAACTTCGCCGGTCTCTTCGTTGATCAGGTCCTCGCCCATGTACTGGCCGACCAGCGCTTCGTCGGTGACGAGAATATCCTTCACGCCCTGCTCGGTCGCCTGGCGAGCCAGGCGCGGTGTGAACTTGGCGCCGGCCTCGACCAACACATCGCCGGATTTGGCATCTATCAGATCGTACGAAAGCTTCACGCCACGCAGGCGCTCCTGATCGAAGGCAGTGCGCCAGCCGTCCTTGGCGCGGGTGTAGGCTGTCTTATCGTAGAAATAGTCGAGGATTTCCTCATGCGACATGCCGATCGCTTCATGCTGCTCGAGCTCGCGGCCTTCGGCGAGGTGCGCTTCGCGCAACTGTTCGGTCGCCGCGCTGTACAGCGCCATCAAGAAGGTCGTCACCGGCAGCTTGCGGCGGCGGTCGATGCGCACATGGACGATATCCTTGGCGTCGAACTCGAAATCCAGCCAGGACCCGCGGTAAGGAATGACCCGGGCGGCGAACAAAAACTTGCCCGACGAGTGGGTCTTGCCCTTGTCGTGGTCGAAAAATACGCCCGGCGAGCGGTGCATTTGCGACACGATCACGCGCTCGGTGCCGTTGACCACGAAGGTGCCCTTGTCCGTCATCAAGGGCATGTCGCCCATATAGACGTCCTGTTCCTTGATGTCGCGGATCGAGCGCGCGCCCGTGTCTTCGTCGATGTCCCAGACCACGAGGCGCAATGTCACCTTAAGCGGTGCGGCATAGGTCATGCCGCGCTGCTGACACTCCTCGACGTCGTACTTTGGCTCTTCGAGCTCGTAGTCGACAAATTCGAGCTGCGCGCGTTCGGAAAAATCCTTGATCGGGAATACCGATTTGAACACCTCGGCGATGCCAACGTCGGAACGCTCCTCTTCCGGCGTTCCGCTGAGCAGAAATTGATCGTAGGAGCGTTTTTGGACCTCGATCAGATTCGGCATTGGGGCAACTTCGGTAATCCGCCCGAAGCTTTTGCGCACTCGTTTGCGACCAGTAAAAGACTTCGACATCAACTGCCCTCTTTCATGCGCCTATAGGCGCTCTGCGATTTCATTTCACAACCGGCGCACCTTGCG
>JBFKGW010000600.1:0-1651 GCA_041633145.1 Alphaproteobacteria bacterium | reverse complement strand
GCCATAGAGATGGTTGAGGAACATTTCCTTGGTCAAGGTCGTGCCCTTGCGCAGCGACAGCAGTTCGAGAATGCCGTATTCCTTGCCGGTCAGGTGGACCGGTTTGGCGTCGACTTCGACCGTGCGGGCGTCCAGGTTGACTTCCAGCTTGCCGGTCTTGATGACCGAATCGGCGTGGCCCTTGGAGCGGCGTACGATCGCCTGCACGCGGGCGATGAGTTCGCGCTTATCGAAGGGCTTGGTCAGATAATCGTCGGCGCCGATGCCCAAACCCTTGATCTTGTTGTCGGGCTCGTTGAGGCCGGACAGGATCAGGATAGGCGTTTCGACGCGCGCTTCGCGCAACCGGCGGACGACTTCGTAACCGTCGATATCGGGCAACATCAGGTCCAGCACCATGATGTCGTAGTCGTAGAGCTTGCCAATTTCCAGGCCGTCTTCGCCCAAATCGGTGGTATCGCAGATGTAGCCTTCGGATTTAAGCATCAACTGAATGCTTTGCGCCGTTGCTGAATCGTCCTCGATAAGCAGGATGCGCATGCTTTTACTCCGCTCGTTATTTAAGCGCCGGCACTCGCCGCCGGGCTTTCTTGGTAATCATCATTAACAAGATAGCCCCGATTTGGTTAACAAATAATTTCTACAATTCGATTTTCGTTATCGACCGCCGCCCGCTCTTTACGATCCCTTAAACACGAAACCCGTAGAATACGTGTGACTTCAGGGTGTTAGCGGCATTTTCAGCACCGTTTTCGCGGCCCAAATGGCGGGAAAAATTAAGCTTTGATGGTTAACATCGCAAATATTCAAGCCAGTATTAGCCGTGTTCCCGAGCAATATTTCTACGGCCGCGTCACCGCCGTCCAAGGCCTGATGGTCGAAGTGGGCGGCGTCCAGCGCGCCGTCTCGGTCGGCGGACGCTGTCATATTCAGGCCCGCAACGGTACCCCGGTAATCTGCGAAATCATCGGCTTTCGCGACGATCGGGCCCTGCTGATGCCGTTCGGCTCGCTCGACGGCGTCGGCATCGGCTCCAAGGCCGAACTGGCCGACGCTGCCCCCGTGATTTACCCCGATACGGGGTGGCTCGGCCGGGTCGTCAATGCCATGGGCGAGCCGATCGATGGCGGGCCGCCGTTGCCGATCGGCCGGGTGCCCTATTTGCTGCGCGCCAGCCCGCCGCCGGCCCATCAGCGCCGCCGAGTCGGCGAGAAGCTCGATCTCGGCGTGCGCGCCCTCAACACGCTGTTGACCTGCTGCCGCGGCCAGCGCATGGGCATCTTCGCCGGCTCGGGCGTCGGCAAATCGGTGCTGTTGTCGATGCTGTCGCGCTACACCGCCTCCGACGTCAACGTGATCGGCCTGATCGGCGAACGCGGCCGCGAGGTGCAGGAGTTCATCGAGGACAATCTGGGCGAAGAGGGCTTGCGGCGCAGCGTCGTCGTCGTCGCCACCTCCGACGAGCCGCCGCTGATGCGCCGCCAGGCGGCGTATCTGACCCTGGCGCTGTCGGAATTCTTTCGCGACGCTGGCGACGAGGTGCTGTGCCTGATGGACAGCGTGACGCGGTTTGCCCAGGCGCAGCGCGAGATCGGCCTGAGCGCCGGCGAGCCGCCGGCCGCGAAAGGCTATACGCCGACCGTCTTTGCCG
>JBFKGW010000599.1:0-1657 GCA_041633145.1 Alphaproteobacteria bacterium | reverse complement strand
TTTCGCCGGCCGGCGTCGGCACGAAGATACCGGCGGAGTTCACCAGGATGTCGATCTTATTGTGGTCTTTGAGCACCTTTTCAACCAGCTGATTGACCTGCGTCGGCTTGGTGACATCGCAGACATAACCTTTCGACTTGCGCTTGATTTCGCGGGCGATCTTGTTGGCTTTGCGAATGTTCGAGCTGGCGACGACGGCGCAGGTACAGCCTTCCGAGGCGAACTTGCGCGCAATCGCCTCGCCGATGCCCGACGAGCCCCCGACAATTAACGCGACCCTGTTTCTCAATTCCATGTTTCTGCCCTCCCTTGTTTTTGCTGCGTTGTTTTAGAAACCGATGTTGGCGCCCTCGTCCATCACCACCGTTTCGCCATGCATCGGCTTCGCCGCGTCCGAGACCAGGAATAGTGCCATGGCGGCAACCTCCTTGGGGTCGGAAAACGGTCGGCCGCTCAGTGCCCGCTGCTTGATGATCTCGCGAGTCTCAGCGTAAGCGGCTTCGGTGCGCACATTCTCGTTCATCGGCGTCGCCGTATTGCCCGGCGCGATGCAATTGACGTTGATGCCGTGCGGCGCCAACGCGCAGGCGAGCGACTTGGTCATCTGCATCACCCCAGCCTTGGCGGCGCCGTAGACGATATAGCTGCTGCGCCCGAGAACGCCGGCGGCGGAGCCGAAATTGACGATCTTGCCGCCGCCCTGCTCGACCATACGCGGACCGACGGCGTTAGACATGAAAAACGTGCCCTTGAGGCAGGTGTCGACAATGTCGTCGAAATCCTCTTCAGGCGTCTCGCCGAGCTTGGTCGGGTAGAATACCCCGGCGCCGTTGACCAGGATATCGATCGGCCCGAGGGCGGCAGTGACTTCTCCGACCAGCGTTTCGATTTGCGACGTGTCCTTTACATCACACGCGAACGCTTGCGCGGTGCCGCCGCCGGCAACGATCGGATCGACCACCTGCTTCGCCTTAGCGATATCACGGCTGGCAACCACGGCAACCTTGGCACCTTCGTGGGCGAACAGCGCGCAGATTTCCGCGCCGATGCCCGACGATCCGCCGGTCACCAGGGCAACCTTATTTGTTAACGACATCTTCTAACCTTTTCATATTTATCATTATTCTGTAGCACTCCGCAGCATTTCCGTGGCACGGTAGATGACGTTGCCGGCATCGTCGATCACCACGCCATAGACCTCGCGGGCGCGGGCGCGGCTGACGAAACCTTCGCGCACATCGCGGCCGACCGTCTCCGGGTCGCGCTCGGTCGGCGGACCGTAGCCGCCGCCGCCGGTCGAATAAGAGGCAATCAACTCGCCATCCTGCAAAGTGACGCGGCCGACATGGGGCACCGAAACCCGGTCGCCGTCCCGATCGAGCTTGTGTTGATGCGCTCGTGCGCCGTCGCCGCCGCCGCGCACTCCTTTGGGGCCGTTGACGTTGCCATCACCGTTATAGATTACGTCCATCGCGCCGCCGTGCGGGCCGTAGACAACCTGGAAAGAGCGCGAGCCACAGAAGCGGCCGGCACCTTCAGTGTCGGCGACGAAGCCGCGTTCGCGCACGTAGAGCGGATGGCGCAACTCGTCGAGCTCGACCGAGTCCATGAAACACATGCCGCCATTGCCGACGTGGGATATCGTCTGCCAGGCGTC
>JBFKGW010000598.1:0-1660 GCA_041633145.1 Alphaproteobacteria bacterium | reverse complement strand
TGGGGCAATCCCTCGCAGCAGCGCATGTTCTTGGAGGTGCAGAGCTACGCGCCGTCGCTGGAATACCTCAACCAGGTCGACGCCGACGTGATCACCTTCGAATCGTGCAGCTCGGGCCACATAGACCTGCAGGCGATCGGCGAGCACATCACCGACAAGAAGGTGGCGATCGGCATGATCGACCACCATTCGCTGCAGGTCGAGCGGCCGGAGGAGATCGCCGAGAACATCCGCGAGGCGCTCAAATATATCCCCGCCGAGCGGCTGATCCTGTGTTCCGACTGTGGCATGGGCCGCGAGGGCATGAGCCGGCGCCACGCACGCTACAAGATGGTTTCGCTGGTGCTCGGCACCAACATCGTGCGCAAGGAGCTCGGCCTGCCGGAAGCCGATTGCCTGGCCGCCGACGAGCGCTATTCGCTGCTGCAGACGGAATAGCCGGCGCGGGCGATCGCGCCGCAACCACGTTGGGAGGCAGGTGATGCACCATTTCATTCGCGCGAGCGATATTGCGCCGCAGCCGGCGTTTGCCGACCATAGCTACGGCTACCGCCGCTTTGCGCTGTCGGATCGCTCGATCGGCGCCGTGCATTCGGGATGGGGGTTGTGCGAGATGGCGGCCGGCGGCCATCTCGACAGCCATATCCAGTCGTTCGAGAAGAGCTTCTACGTACTCGACGGCAACCCGGTTCTGATCCTCGACGGCCGCGGCTACCGGCTCGAGCCGGGCGCCTGCGGCCTGATTCCGGTTGGCATGCGCCATGCCTGGCTGGGCCCGGCCGACGGCACGGCCCGCTGGATCGACATGAACGCGCCGTGCCCGAAGGGCGAGAACTTCGCCGACGATACCTACTTTTTGGGACCGCCCGCTCAGGTCGAGATCAACGATCTCGATATCCGCGATCCCAGCTCACGCCATCTGTTCCGCATGGCCGCGGACGACATCAAGGTCGACAGCCTGCGCACCGGCCTCAAGAAAGACGCCCCCAAGGTATCGGCCAGCATGGCGACGGCGCTGCTGGTCTATAGCGGCATCTCGCTCAAGATGCTGGTCGACCAGCGCCTCGACGCGGCGCTGCACAACATGTTCATGGTCGAGTACGAGCCGGGCGGCAACGCCCATCCGCACGACCATCCGCTCGAGGAGGCCTATTACATCGTCGATGGCGAAGTGGAGGCCTGGGCGGACGACGAGAAATACCTCATGCAGCCGGGCGATTTCCTGTGGGCCGGCGTCGGCTGCACCCACGCCTTCTACAACAAGAGCGACACCACGGTGCGCTGGCTCGAGACCCAGTCGCCGCTGCCGCCGGAACGGCACTCCTACCGGTTCGCCCGCGATTGGGAATACGTCGCCGAGCAGCTGCAGAAGTAAGTCTGGCGACCCTGCATCGGCCGGCAACGTTTCGGGGTGCCGGAAAACTTGCGCGCCGACGGACGATCCCGGATATATCGCGTCAGTTGAATCTTAGAGCGCCGGCGCGGCGTTTGAGTTAACATTAAAAAAAAGTAAATCCGCGGGTTTTATTAACTATATTTGTATATAATTTTAGGTTATACTACTGGTTATGTTTACTCGTTCGTTAACTTTACTATCTTTTATTACGTTAACCTTGGCGCTGCTCGGAACAGACGCCCAAGCGAGTTATGAAACCTGGCT
>JBFKGW010000597.1:0-1678 GCA_041633145.1 Alphaproteobacteria bacterium | reverse complement strand
GGGCCAATCTCGCTGTAGAAAAACGCCGCCAGGGGCGAGAACTCCTTGCGATAGCCTTCGTAGGCTTCGCCGAAGGCCTCGATGAAACCGGGCACGGCGCGCGGCTTGAGCCGGTAGGTTCTGACTTCGTAGATCATGATTTCTCCCCTTGTGTTTTTATGCCTATGAGATTTCTTGGCGCACCCGTTCAGCGCCCCGAACCATCGCCGACAGCTTGGCGAAGGCAAGCTCGCGCGACAGATATTTCATACCGCAATCGGGCGCGACGATCACCCGCTCGGCCGGAATATGCGCCAGCGCGGCGCGAATGCGCTCAGCGACGATATCGGCCGTTTCGGCTTGTTCGTCGGCCATATCGATCACCCCGACCATCACGGTTTTCGAGGGCAGCGTTTCGAGAATGGCGAGGTCGAGCTTGGGCTGCGCTGCCTCTATGGATATCTGATTGGCATCGGTGGCGTCCAATTCGGGCAAAAACGAATAGCCGCTCGGCTTGTCCTTGACCATGTTGGCGTAGCCGAAGCACATGTGTACCGCGGTAGCCCCGGTCGCGCCTTGCAAAGCCCGGTTGATCGCCGTGACCGCGAACTGTTTCGCTTGCTCCGGCCGCGCCTGCATCCACGGCTCATCGAGCTGGACGATATCGGCGCCGGCGGCAAACAGGTCGCGCACTTCCTCGTTGACCGCCGCGGCGTAGGCCATCGCCAGGGCTTCTTCATCGCCATAGTGCTCGTCGACCACCTGCACGCTCATGGTGAACGGGCCCGGCACGGTAATCTTGATCTGCCGGTCGGTGATGCCGCGCAGAAATTCCACGTCGCGCACCTGAATCGGCCGGCTGCGGCGGATCGGTCCGACGACGCGGGGCACAATCGTCTTGCCGCCGCTGCGGTTGACGACCTCTCCCGGATTATCGATATCGACGCCGTCGAGCGCGGTGGCGAAGCGGTTGGAATAGCTTTCGCGGCGAATTTCCCCGTCGGTGACGATGTCGAGGCCGGCGCGCTCCATATCGCGCACGGCGACGATGGTGGCGTCGTCCTGCGCCTCCTCCAGGTAAGCCTCGCCGATCCGCCAGATGTCGCGCGCGCGCACCCGCGGTGGACCGTGGCCGAGTAATTGCGACCGGTCGATCAGCCAATCGGGTTGCGGATAGCTGCCGACCGGCGCGGTCGGCAAAAGTTTTTGACCCATGCTTCTTCCTCTTTGCCGGGACGCTATCACCACCGGTGTTGGTGAGCCAGAGCGATAACGCATGGCGGCATTGTCATCGCGTGGATTCGGCGCGAGTATATTTTTCGAGAAACAACGACAAGCGCGGAGCGACCGGATGAGCGCCACCGAAACGGCATTGCAGCCGCGGATAACCACCTTCGACGAGGCCGAGGAAATAAAGCCGTTCGGCACGCCGGCACGCATTATGCTGCGCACCGAAGAGACCGGCGGCGCGTTTTCCGCGTTGTTGGTGATGCATGGGCCCGGCGACGGCCCACCACCGCACCGCCACGCCAACCAGGCGGAATATTTCTTCGTTGTCGAAGGCACCTACGAAATGACGGTCGGCGGCGAAACGCAAACCATCGGACCCGGCACCATGGTGTTCTGCCCGCCGAACACGGTGCACACCTTCAAGAACATCGGCGACAGCCCGGCCAAGATGCTGGATTGGAGCCTGCCC
>JBFKGW010000596.1:0-1678 GCA_041633145.1 Alphaproteobacteria bacterium | reverse complement strand
GGCGAATCGAACCGTCGGGTCGCACGATTCGGAATTCCTCGTCGTAGTCGCCCCGCGCCTGCTTTTTGAACGCCATGACAACCCGTTCGCGGTCGTTGGGATGGATCGCCTCAACGAAAGATAGCGGCGAGTCGTACAGGCTTTCACAGGAACGCTGCCAAATCTTCTCGTAAGCGGGGCTGATGTAAATCATCTCGTTCTTTGCGGGATCGGTCAGCCAGAAAACCTCGGAAATGTTCTCGGCCATCTGCCGAAATTTTTCTTCGCTCGATTTGAGCGCTTCCTCGTTTTTCCTCAGATTTTCGGTGCGCTCGATGATGATCGACTCAAGCTCAATTTCGTGCCGCCGAACGTTGGCAAGGAATCGGTTTCTTTGGTCGCGAACGCGCCCCAGCAGCAGTCCCGTGCCAACGTAGAGCAGGGCGCCGAGGAGGACTTGAACCTCGCCGCCGGTCAGTGTCTTCGGCCCGAATCCCACGTTTGCTGCATGAACGACAAACGTCG
Source organism: Alphaproteobacteria bacterium (assembly GCA_041633145.1). Taxonomy (GTDB): domain Bacteria; phylum Pseudomonadota; class Alphaproteobacteria; order UBA6615; family UBA6615; genus JBFKGW01. The sequence goes on along the minus strand of JBFKGW010000596.1, from coordinate 1,174 downwards.
CAGCGATAACGCCGCTAATTGCGCCGGCAATTTTGCCGCCCGCGCCGCCGGCAAAGACGACGCTGGCATAAACGAGCAAGAACGGGATGGGTATGAGCTGGCCGGTCAGCCGGCCGAACTCGATCGCTCCGACTAAGAGCGCGGTGGCGATGACGCTTATCGCTGGCAGCGATTTTGCCCAATTTCTTATGAGGTTGCGCGCGTAGCCAGGATCCAATGTACCGGTATCGGTCGCGGCGTTCGTTTCCTCAGGGCTTAAAGGGTCAGCTGTGCGGTTGATATCGGCCAACTGAAACTCTCTGCGCGTGAACTTGGACAAACACCCAATAGTCGGACGCGTAAAGCCAAATGCGCCGGGATCGGGGGGTTACTCAAGCCGGAATTGAAACAGAATCGATCGCGAGGCCACCTTTTGGAAGGATTAGCGAATCATACGGTCAGATCTGAACTCCAGCGCCTGTATACCATATTACCTTGGGTGACTGTCGAATGTTATGGTTAATAAAATATTGATTGTGGCCTAACCAGCCGGCCTAACTTGAGCTTTTTCGCTCCAATTCGTCCACCTCGACCGGGCGCATGCACTGCAACCCCTAATTCCGCCGAAAGTGGACGCATGTGTCCTGGCTGCTGTCGACGCCGGCGCGTAGACTAGCCGAATTAATAATGACTGCATTGCGGGTGATCGCAGACCGCGAGCGCCTGCGTGCTCGGAAGCGACATAAGGCCCCATTTTGCCATGACCGGAATCGAACGCGAGACCCTGCCCGAGGTCGGTGGCATCATCCACCTCGACCACGTCAACTTTCAAGTTCCCGAACATGACCTGGTCACGGTGTTCTTCATCAATGGCCTGGGGCTGACGCGCGATCCGTTTCGCCGTGCCGATGAAACCAACATGGGCGTCAATGTCGGCCTGCAGCAGTTTCACCTGCCGCGGCGTGGCACAACGCCGCCCTTTCCCGGCGTGATCGGCCTGATCGTTCCCGACCTCGCGGCCATCCGGGTCCGCCTCGGCCGCCTCGAGCGGATGGGCCGGTTCGACGGCACTGAGTATGCGGCCACGTTCGACGAGACGACCGCTGAGATTACCAGTCCGTTCGGTGTTCGCCTGCGCTTACACGCCGCCGGGACGCTGCCGTTTCTGCGACCCTTGGGGATTGCCTATGTCGAT
>JBFKGW010000595.1:0-1687 GCA_041633145.1 Alphaproteobacteria bacterium | reverse complement strand
GCTCGACCGCCTGGCTCTCCGCCGTGGCGATGAAGCGGGTGCCGAGATAGGCCAGATCGGCGCCGAGCATCTGCGCCGCCGCGATGGCGCGGCCGTCCGACAATGCGCCGGCGAGCAGAATGGTGCCGTCGAAGAACTTGCGGATTTCCGGCAGCAGCGCGAACGGGCTCAAGGTGCCGGCGTGGCCGCCGGCGCCGGCGCATACCAGAATCAGACCGTCGCAGCCGGCCTCGGCGGCTTTCTGCGCGTGGCGCACCGTAGTGATGTCGTGGAACACCACACCGCCGTAATCGTGCACCGTGTCGACCAAATCGGCGACCGCGCCCAGCGAGGTGATGATCAGCGGCACCTTGTGCTTGGCGAAGATCTGCAAATCCGGCTCGACGCGCGGGTTGGTCTTGTGGACGATCAGGTTGACGCCGTAGGGCGCATCGGTGTCGGTCAAGGCATCGCCGATTTCCGCGCACCAGTCGTCGAAGCCCTCGCTGGTGCGCTGATTGAGCGCGGGGAAGGTGCCGACGACGCCGGCGCGGCAGGCGGCGATGACGATCTCCGGTCCCGATACCAGGAACATCGGCGCGGCGACCGCCGGCAGCGACAAGCGGCCTTCGAACGATTTTGGCAGGGGCATTACCGAAATACTCCCGTGTTAAGATGCGCGAAAGCGAACTTGGTACTTTTATCACGACGAGGGAACAGGGAAATGAGCGCGCAGACGATCGTCGGCAAATTGTCGGGCAAAAAGATCACCATTCCCGACGTGAACGAGCCGCCAATGCCGGCGATAGCGCCGCCCGGCGTGATCCACAACGGCGAGTCGGCGGACGGCTTCGGCGACATCGATTCCGAACGCGGATACCCTGACGTCCGGAGCTTCCGGCGCAAGTTCGGCCTGTTCATCCCAGCGACCAACACCACCATGGAACACGAACTCTGGAGCGTCGTTTTCAACAATCAGGGCCCCGGCGGCTTGGCGGGGGTCGGACTGCACACCGCCAACGTGTTGACCCCGAAGCCGCAGCTGAAAACCGAAGCGGATTTACTGCAGTACAAAGAAGATTTTTTGGGCGGCTTGCGCACTGCGGTTGATGGCGCCCGTTTAGCGGAGCCGCAATATCTCATTATGGGCATGAGCCTGGAGCACATCATCGCCGGCATCGACGACATTCGCGCGCCGATGGTCGAAATGGAGGAATACGCCGGCCTGTCCTGGGCGACCTGGCACGACGCGGTGCAAGCCGCGCTCAATAAATATGACGCCAAGCGGATTGGCCTGATCACGCCGTTCGACCGGCTGGGCAACGAAAACGCGACGCGGATGTTCGAGGATCTGGGGTTCGAAGTGGTGTCGAGCGTCGGTTTTTCCTGCGCCAACGCGGTTCATATCGCGCACTTGCCCGACTGGGCCAAGGAAAGAGCGATTTTGGAGCTATTGGCGACCGCCGAGAATAAGCTGGACGCGGTCGTTCAATGCGGCACCAACATGAGCATGATCGCCGTCAGCGAGAAGCTGGAACCGGTCGTCGGCATCCCGATCCTGGGCATCAACGCGACGACCTTTTGGTACGCGCTGCGGGAGAACGGCTTCGACGGGCCATTGGCCGGCGGAGGGCGACTGTTAAGGGAGCACTAAATGAATATCGAAGCGCCCAATGAAAGAGGAAGGTGACTATCTGGACATACCAAG
>JBFKGW010000594.1:0-1692 GCA_041633145.1 Alphaproteobacteria bacterium | reverse complement strand
GCCCGGTTGCCGGTAATCTGCACGGTTTTACCGGCCTCGCGGGTCCAGCGGTAGCTGAAGCCGATAATCTCCGGGTGCAGCGTGGTCATTGCGATGTTAGCGCGTATCAGCGGCACGCCGGCGGCGAGCAGGCGTTGGAACAGGCTGTCGGCAACGCTGAGCGGATCCTCGGCGGGACCGGCCATGCTCGACAGCCAGTAGCGCAGCCCGGTGAGGTAGGGCAGGCTCGGCTCGGTCATGTCAATCGTTGTCGGCCATTGGGGAACGGCGAATACTACTCTAACTTGCGAAGCCAGCCTTCGACCCGGCGTTTGTTCACGCCAAAATCGTAGAAGCCGATTTTCGAGCGGCTGTAAATCGCGATGGTTGACCTGCTCGCGTCGATGGCAATCGCTCTTACGTCGATATAGTCGGGAAATCGAAAGATCAAGCTGCGCTGCTCGATGACCAGATGGGCGTCGCCGTCGACCAGGATGCGGGTGCGCGGCAGGGTTGCGAGCAGCGCCACCAAACGCTCCTGCAACTGGGCGACCGGTATGTCGAAGGTCGGCGCGGGCCGGTCGGGCTCGGCGCTGCGGCAGACATCGGTTGGACACACCAGGTATTCGTTGGGCGTGCTACGCCGCTGCAATTGCGCGAAATCGACCGGCGCTGGATCGCCGTCCTGCGCGTATGTTGGTGCGGCCAGCACGACAAGGAACAGCGCGGCCAGTAACCGCGTCATTGGCCTAATGGTCGGACGCGTTCGTAACGCGTCTAAACCTTCGCCCGTCCTACTCAGCCGCTTGCTTGGCGCGTTCGGCCTGGCCCACGTCGGCGAAGCGGGCGGCGTAGGCCTCGCTCTCTTCGACCGACAACCCCTCGACCGCGTTCCACTGTTTGCGGTTGTAGTCTTCGGTCTCCAGGTCGGTCCAGAACGAGTCGTTCAAGCGGTTGATCATGTTGAACATGGCGCAGGCCATGGAAATCTCAACGATCTCGGTGTCGGTGAAGTGGCGCTTCATCGCCTCCCAGGTTTCCTTGTCGCGCTGGGCGGTATTGTTGGTCATCGCTTCCGACCAGGCGATCACCGCTTTTTCGCGCTCGTCGAACAAATCGCTGGTTTTGTAGCTGTCGTCCTTGAGCGCCTCGAGCTCTTCGTCGGTGATGCCGAGCCCCTGGCCGAAGATCGAGGTATGCGCGGTGCAATAGCTGCAGGCGTTGGCCATCGAAGTCTTGATGTTGGCGAGCCCGCGCAACCGCACGTCGGTGGTGGCGCCGAGGCCGGGCTGGCGCACGGCGGAAATGAAACCGATAAACCAACGGGCGATGTAGGGGCTGTGGGCGCCCAAAATGCGCATCAGGTTCGAGGTGCGGCCGAGAAACCGGTCCGACGCTTCGAACGCCATCTTGGCGGTGCCGGTCGCTTCTTCGTGGCTGAGGCCTCGCAAACGCTGTGACATGGCTTGTCCCTTCCCTGGTGGTGACACACCGCGACCGGCGGCAGAGGCCCGATTTGTTATCGGATAGGGCCCCGGTCCGCAAGTGGTGGCGAGCGGAGGGAGCGCCGCAACGGCGTGCTGTGCCGCCGTCTCATTGATGTTGCTCAATGCTCGCAAAGTTGCCCTGGACGCATAAGCGAAATACGCTTCGGGCAAAATCAATAGCGAAAAAAGACCGGGGAGGAATAAACCATGTACCGCGCCACCGCTG
>JBFKGW010000593.1:0-1693 GCA_041633145.1 Alphaproteobacteria bacterium | reverse complement strand
TCGCCTGCGCCAGGCGGATCGTCTCGTCGATCGCCTGGGCCGGGGTGCCGCCGGCGCGCACCGGCGATTGGTCGAGGACGGAAAGTTTTAACATGGCCGAAGTTCTAGCACGTCCAGGCGCCGGGGCAATCTCACGACCACGCCTCGCGCTTCGGCTGCAAGAACACCGTGGCGAGAATGCCCGCCGTCACCACGACGGCGCCGGCGATGTTGAGCGCCGTCGGGATTTCGCCCAGGGTCGGAACCGCCGCGATCAGCGCCACCGCCGGCACCCACGCGCCGATCGCCGCCTGCCGGGTCGGACCCAGGGTCTTGACCGCGTAGGCGTGGCCGAAGATGCACAAAAACGCGCCGAATACACCGTGCACCACGGTCTGCAACGCGATGTCGGCCACCGGCGCGGTGAACAGGCCCGACGGCAGAAACAAGAGCCACACCGGCACGTAGACCAGCGCGTTGCCGACCAGCAAGGCGGCCAGCGACTGCAGCACGCCGAGACGCGCCGCCCGCATGGCGCCGTACCAGATGGCGACGAACAACGCCGCCCCCACGAACAGCAGATGGCCGCGCCACTGGCCCGGCACGCCGCCGCCGCTGAGCGCCTCCCAACCGACCGCGCCGACGCCGGCGACGATGGCGGCGATGCCGAGCCACTGCCAGCGGCTGTGGCGGTCGCCGACCCAGGCCCAGGCGACCAGCGCGGCGAAGATCGGCAACGCGCCGTACATCACCACGGCCGCATGCCCGACGGGCGCAAATACCATGCCGCCGAACAGCAGCAGGATGAACGGCGCGCCGCCGAACACGGCGACCAGGATATGGTCGCGCAGCCGGACCCGCCACGGCCAGGCGCGCGCCAGCAGCGGCGCAGCCAGGATCGCGGCGACCCCCATGCGCAGCCCGGCGAGATCGTAGATCGTCAACGCCTCGGTGGTCGCGCCGAGCCGGCCGGCGATCAGCATGGCGACGACGCATGCGACGGTGCCGAGCCCGGCGGCGATACCTCCCCAATCGTTCATGGCTACCGCTTACAACCGCGTCAACGCATCGAGCACCCGGTCCGACGTGGTCGTCCACCCGATCAGCGCATCGGACGAGCGCACCATCTCGATGGTCGCCTGCTTGAACGCCGGGTAGTAGCTTTCGGTGGCGTCCTCGACCAGCAGGCACTCGTAGCCGCGATCGTTGGCCTCGCGGATGGTCGACTGCACGCAGACCTCGGTGGTGACGCCGGTGAAGACAAGGTGGTTCGCGCCGAGACGCTCGAGGTCTTCCTGCAGGTGCGTGTTGTAGAACGCGCCCTTGCCCGGCTTGTCGATGACGATCTCGCCGGGTTCCGGATAGAGGTCGGGGATGATGTCACTGCCCGGCTCGCCGCAGATCAGCAACCGCCCCATCGGGCCTTCGTCGCCGATTTTGAGCTTCTGCCGGCCCCGTTTCAGCTTGGCCGGCGGGCAGTCCGACAGATCGGGCTTATGGCACTGCTTGGTATGAATGACCGGCAGACCGCAGGCGCGAAAGGCGGCGACCAACGCCGCCATGGTTGGCACGATCGCTGAGCACGAACTCACGTCGAGGCCCAGCGAGGCGCCGTAGCCGCCCGGTTCCAGGTACTCGCGCTGCATGTCGATGGCGAGCAGCGCCAAGCCTGGCGGCTCAAATTCATAGTCGTAGGGTTGCGCGGCGATAACGG
>JBFKGW010000592.1:0-1717 GCA_041633145.1 Alphaproteobacteria bacterium | reverse complement strand
TCGAGCTGGTGGGTGAGGGTGGCAGCGGCGCCGGAACGATCGACCTGACCGAGCCGCTGGGTGACGAAACGCTGCTGTTCGTCGACTATGGCGGCACCCGGAACCTGGTCGTCAAAACCGATCCGTACAACGACGTGCGGCCGGGCGACCGGGTGAGCTTCAGCTTCAAGGACGAAGGCGTCCGCCTGTTCGACAAGGCGAGCGGCGACAGTATCCGGCTAAACGCCTAACGCTCAGCTTATGTCGGCGGGGCAGCGGCGCCAGATTTGCGGCGTTACGCCGGCCGTCCGCTGCCCGTCGGTCAAGTGCACCGTATTCTCGTCGACCAGCACCATGAAAATTTGCGTTCCGGCGCCGGGCTCGGCGGCGGGCACCACGTAGGAAAACGAATGGCGTCCATAGGTGCCTTGCATCTGCGTGCCGCCGGGGGTGATGATTTCGGGCCCCTGGATCGACATGCGGCCGGCTTCTTCGTAGCACCAATTGCCGTCGATCGCGTCGGCGTGCGCCGCGCCGGCCGGCAGCAGGAGCGCCAGCACGCAACTGGTGAGGGCGAGTAGGGTCGGTCTTGCGGTCACTGTCACTACTCATCGGCCGGTAAATTTCGGCGTTCGGTTTTCCCGGTGCGCGGCCATGCCTTCGTCGACATCGTGGCTCCATTCCAGCGCGTGGCGCAGCGCGTCCGATAATTCCCGCGCCGCTTTGAAGCCGGGTTCGCGGCGCACCCGCATGATCCGCTTGGCGCCGCGCGTTGCCAGCGGACCGTTGGCGCCGATTTGCCGCGCCATTTCCGTCGCTGCGTCCCATAAGTCGCGCGCCGGATAAACGTACTCGACGAAACCGATGCGCTCCATCATGTCTGCGTCGATTTCGCGCCCAGTGGCGATCAGTTCCAGGGCGCGGCCATGGCCCACCACCATCGGCAGGCGGTGCGGCGCGCCGGCGCCGGGGAAGCCGCCCCATTTGGCTTCCGGCAGAGCCAGCGTTACGTGGTCGGCGGCGAGGCGAATGTCGCAGGCCAGCGCCAGTTCGCTGGCGCCGGCGCGGATCGAGCCGTTGATCACAGCGATGACGATTTGTGGCAGCGCTTCGATGGCGTCGAACACGGTGTTGGCCAACACCACGGTTTCGAGCACCTCGTCTTTCGACAGGCTGGCGCGGATCACCGGATTGAGCAGGCCATGGGAGAAGAAATCCCCACCGACGCCAGTGATCAGGACTGCCTGCACGTCATCGCTCGCGCGAAGGGTTTCGGTGATGTCACCGAGCCGCTCTAAATTCGCCCGGGTCAGCCGGTTTTCATCATCGGCCCGGTTGATGGTGACGGTGGCGATCGGTGCGTCAATATCGAGAACGATTTCTTTAGCCTGGTCTCCCGCGGCGCTATCTCCGTCGCTCATGATTAATCCGTCCTACAGTGAATCGTGCGTTGAATCGCAGAACGGCTTGTCGCCGGAACGCTTGCAGCCGCACAGCAACACGGTCTCGCTTTTTTCGGCGGTCCACACGATCGGCTTGAACTTGCCGCCGGTGCGGGTATGCGAGCCGTCGCAGAACGGCTGATGGCCGCTCAGTCCGCAAGCGCACCACGCATAGCGGTAGGTCGCCTTCAGTTCGATCTCATACGGTTCCGGTTGCGCGATGACCGGTTCGTCGAAAGTTTCGGTGTCGTTCGCCATGGTGTCTCCCTCCTCCGGTGCAAAGCCTAGCGTGGAAT
>JBFKGW010000591.1:0-1731 GCA_041633145.1 Alphaproteobacteria bacterium | reverse complement strand
GCCTGGCCGCGCGCATCGGCCGCAACGATCGTCACCCCATCTTGGCGGCCGCGTGCCGAATAATCGGTGATCGCCGCTGTATCGTTTGTTACTGGCTGGTGGCGGCGGCGGTCGTAGCCAGCCACCAGTTGTGCAATCGCGCCGTCGGAAAACGGATCGCCAGACGCAGATTCTCCCGAAGCCGCGCCCCGGTGCGCCGCATAGGCACGCGACGCCAGTTCGGCGAGCAGATGCAGCCGCTCGCCGGCGTCTGCGTCGTCGTGGCGGTCGTCATCGTAGCCGGCCGCCCAAAGCTGGGCCGTGATCATGCCGCCATCGAGGGGCCCTGGCGGAAAGTAGAGCAGATCGCTACCGAATTCGAACTGCAACGGCTGCAGCAATCTCGCCCGATATTGGCGCAGGTCGTCGGCGGTCATTGCCGCGCCGGTCGCGCGTACCGCCTCGGCGAACTGGCGCGCGAGTGGCCCGCTATAGAACTCACCGGAACCGCGCGTGCGGATCACCGACAAGAACGCCGCCAGCTCGATCTGTTCGATCGCACGCCCTTCGGCAATCTCTCTGCCATCGAGCCCAAAAATACGCCGTGCCTCGGGATCTTCGCGCAATGTCGGCGCAGCGGTCGCCAGATCGCGCACAAACGCACGCGACGCCGGATGCCCGTTACGGGCGAAACTTTCAGCCGGTATCAGCAAATCGGCCCAATTGAGCCGCCCATAGCGGGCTTGCACCAAAGCCATGCCGCGGATGTTGCCAGGGACGGCAACGGTCGCATCGGGGCCGCCGCTGGCCGGCGCACGGGCGAGGAAATCGATCGCTTCGACCCGCTTGTTCAAACGATCGTGAACCAGGCAAATGCCGCCGCCGCCGAGACTGGCGCCGCCTGGCATGGTGACTGCCATGGTGAAATAGGCCGCCACGGCCGCATCGGAGGCACTGCCGCCGGCCGACAGCACATCGCGGCCAATCAGCGCAGCCCGCGGCTCATCGACGATAATGCCGCCGAAAAAGCCCTCGATGAACCCAACTTCGCCCTCTTTGAATTCACTACCCCCGCACGCGCTCAGACCCAACACCAGTGCCAAGGATAATTTTCGCCCTAATTGACGCCACATTCGCGTGTACCTACCTTGTTGTAACAGCACCGGAACTGAGCCCATGCACCGAGTAGTTCGAGTTTTCTTTGTAGCGATTCTACTGACCGTCCTGACTTACGCGCCAGCGCAAAGTCAGGGAAGAGTTCGGCTGATTCGCGACGCGGAGATTGAAAATATCATCCGCAGCTATTCGACGCCAATTTTCGATGCGGCCGGTCTGGCCGATGAATCGGTGAGCATCCACTTGGTGATGGACGACCGCTTGAATGCCTTCGTCGCTGGTGGACAGCGGGTGTTCATCAACACCGGCCTGTTGATGCGAGCCGAGACCGCCAATCAGGTGATCGGCGTAATCGCCCACGAAGTCGGCCACATTGCCGGCGGCCACTTGGCGCGGGTCCACGAAGAGCTGCGCAACGCCGAGATCAAGTCGGTGCTAGCTATGATCGTCGGCGCGGCTGTTGGCGCAGCGACCGGCGATGGTAACGCGGCAGGCGTCATCGTTCGGGGCGGCCAGGGCGCTGCGGTCACCGACCTGCTCAAGTACACCCGCACCCAAGAATCCTCCGCCGATGCGGCAGCCTTGAAGTATCTCGACCGGACCGGCCAGTCGGCACGCGGCCTATCGGAATTTTTT
>JBFKGW010000590.1:0-1757 GCA_041633145.1 Alphaproteobacteria bacterium | reverse complement strand
TCTGCGATCAGCGACGCTCAACTAGCGGCGTTCGCCAAGCGTATCGACCGCGACCTGTGTGCCACCAATGAAGATTACGCGGCCCACCGCTCCGAGGGATTTGGCCTGCAGCCGCCGCAAGTGCGCCGCGTGCCGCCGGGCAGTTTCGCCGCCTGGATGAAATCGCGCGGCCAACTGGGCGGCCAGCACAAGGTACCGCGGATCATCCTCGATCAGGACCTGTTCGCCAATTTGCAGAAGTTTGTCGCGGAAGCGTGACGAAACCTATTAGCGCGCGCTAATCTCATTAGCTTCCGACGATCCAGCACGTGAGCGGACTTTATCGCTATTTTACTTATTGGCGAGGATTTTCAGCGCTTCGTCCATACTGTCGACGACGGAAAAATTGACGTTGGGAAATTTTAGGCCGTTCCAGATCGCCTTGTAGAGTTTCATAATTTTCTCTTGCTGCGGCGAGGCGTAGACCAAAACCGAGCGGAACTTCGCTTCCCGGCCGCCGCGGGTCTCCTCCTGAAACACGCGCTGCTGGATTTTTTTCAGTGTCGGTGGATCGAGCGCGTGCAGCTGCGCATCGACGTCGATTGTGATGATCCGGTCCTGGCCCGGCTCGATACGGTGCTCGCTAAACGCAAAATCGAGCGATTTTTGGATGTCGGCTTGGCTGAGATTGCCGTAGCAGCGGGCCAGCGCAATGGTCCCGTCATCGGTACTGGAAATTTCGACCGGCATCAGATCGCTCCCGCCAGAACCCCCAATATAATAAACGCTTGTTGTCCGATCGCCTAGCAGAATCGGAGAATATTTGTCCAAAAGTTCTACAAATACGTGAATTATATTATCTATATTGGCGGGCGAGATATTCGGCATCTCGAAGGGCGGAGAACACCTAAAGTTTACGCCGCTCCTCGACCAGTACGCCGTCTTCGGCGAGCGCAGCAACTTCGTCCTCGCTGTAACCGTATTCGGCGAGGATGGCGCGGCCGTGCTGGCCGAATTTCGGCGGCGTCGATTTGATCGCGCCGGGCGTGCGGGCGAATTTGATCGGGATGCCGGCGCCCCGGTACCAGTCGAGCTCGGCGGCCATGCCGCGGTGCGCGGTGTGCGGATGGTTCATTACCTCGGCGGTGTCGAGCACCGGGCCGGCGGGAATGCCGGCGGTGAGCAGACGCTTACACAAGTCTTCGCCGTCGACGTCGGCCATCAGCACCGCCAGCTCCTCGCGCAGCTCGCCGATGTTGGTCACGCGCTCGGCGTTGTTGGCGAAGCGCGGATCGTCGGCCAGCTCCGCCTTGCCCAGCTCGGCACACAGGCGGCGGAACGAGCGGTTGTTGCCGGCGCCGAGAAAGATATCGACAGTCTTTGTAGGGAACTTGTCGTAGGGCGCCATGTTGGCGTGCTGGTTGCCGGTGATCTCGGGTATCTTGCCGGAGAGGTAATAGTTGGGAATGTGCGGATGCATCAGCGACACCGCGCAGTCGAACAGGGTCATGTCGATATACTGGCCCTGACCGGAGCGTTGCCGCTCGAACAACGCCATCAGAATAGCAATGCAGGTGTAGAGCCCGGTGCCCATGTCGACCGCGGCGATGCCGACACGGGTCGGGTCCCGGTCGCGGCCGCCATTGATCGAGAACCAGCCAGCCATGGCCTGCACGATAGCGTCGTAGCCGGGATAGCCGCCCATCGGCCCGTCGGCGCCGAAGCCGGAGATGCGGCAGTGGATGAGTTGGGGAAACTCCTTCGACAGCACCTCATCG
>JBFKGW010000589.1:0-1815 GCA_041633145.1 Alphaproteobacteria bacterium | reverse complement strand
GCCATACCGATCATGTTCTCGACACGCGCCAGCGCGTCGCGCGGCGTGTTGGCGTGAATCGTCGTCATCGATCCTTCGTGACCGGTGTTCATCGCTTGCAACATGTCGAAGGCCTCGCCGCCGCGGACCTCGCCGACGATAATACGGTCGGGGCGCATACGCAGCGAGTTCTTGACGAGTTCGCGCTGGGCGATTTCGCCTTTGCCCTCAACGTTGGGCGGGCGGGTCTCCATCCGCGCCACCTGCGGCTGCTGCAGCTGCAATTCGGCCGCATCCTCGATGGTGATGATCCGCTCCTTTGGATCGATGAACGCGGCCATAGCATTGAGCATGGTCGTCTTACCGCTACCTGTGCCGCCGGAAATCAAAATGTTCTGGCGGGCGCGAACAATGCCCTCCAACAGCTCAGCGATATTGCTCGTGATCGTGCCGATTTCGATCAGGCGATCAATCGTATAGGGGGTTTGCGCGAACCGGCGGATCGATAACAGCGGCCCATCGACGGCGATCGGCGCGATCACGGCGTTGACGCGCGAGCCGTCGAGCAGACGCGCGTCGACCATCGGCGAGCCTTCGTCGATGCGGCGGCCGATCGCCGAGACGATCTTGTCGATGATGCGCAGCAGATGCCGGTTGTCCTTGAATTTAACCGGAGTCATTTCGAGCCGGCCAAACCGTTCGACCACGACCATGTCGTGGCAGTTGACGAGAATGTCGGAAATGGTCGGGTCTTTGAGCAGTGGCTCGATCGGACCGAGACCGAGAACTTCATCGAGAATATCGGCGATCAAGCCTTGCTGTTCCTGCAGCGTGAGGGGAACGTTATTCTCAACCAGCAGCTCGCGCACCAAATCGCCAACCTCGGTGCGAATCTGGTCTTCGCTCATTTTGTCGAGCACCGACAGGTTCATGGTGTCCAAAAGCTGCTGGTGCAGCATCATCTTCAATTCGGTGTGTTTATCCGAAGTGAAGGTTGGGCCGCCTTGGTCCCGGTTGATGGGACGGCTGGCAACGCCTTGCGGGCTGATGATGCCGCCGCCGTTGATCGGACCGCCGGTGCTTGGCGCAACGTCCACGCTGGTCTGCGCAGTCGTCAGGCTGGGGCTCTTTAATTGGGTCGAACCATTCTCGCTGTCCGGCGCTACGGTATCGGCCTGAACGTCGGCGACGAACGGCCCTGTCGGCTCGACAGGCGTGGCCTCTTCCGCTGTGGGTTGTTCCGGCGGCTTTTTGAATTCGGCAGTATTCGAGCTGACGAGACGACGTAGCATTACAACTTTCCTTCTATAAGCGGCGCCATTTTTCCGAGCCTAGAGACGGGCGGTGATGGATTCGGCGATTTTGTTGAGATCGGCGGCGAATTTGCGCGAGCCTTCTGCTTCAGAGATTGGAATCCCGTGGGTCTGCGCCTCATTCACCACTTTAAAATTGCTCGGCAGCGCAAAATCGATTGCATGCCCAAGCGCTTTCTCGACCTCTTCCTGTTTTATCGCTTCGCTGGAAAACACGGTCGGTTTCTTGAACCGGTTGGCGACGACAAAAACCGGCATGTGTCCGAGGCCTTCCGACTGTAGCAAGTCGATGCGCCGGCGCGCGTGGCGAACCGCGGCGACCGTCATTTGCATAACCAACACCACGGCGTCGGCATTTTCGAGAACCTGGCGCGACCAGTCGGTCCAATAATCGGGCATGTCGACGATGACGTAGTCGTACAACTGGGCCGCCACCTGAATAATTTTGCGCGATTGCTCGGCGCTGATCGAATCCAACGACCAAACCGTCTGTGGTGCTGCTACGATATCGACACCGGAGGGG
>JBFKGW010000588.1:0-1815 GCA_041633145.1 Alphaproteobacteria bacterium | reverse complement strand
GCTCGCGCGTAGCTTCGGCTATGCGCTTCACCGAAGCCCTTGGCCTTGACCCAAATCCGCGCCGCCAGAATGGTTCCATCTAGTCAGATACCGCTCTAGGCTAACGGCGCTTTAGGCGACCCAGCGCATACGCCCCTGGGCGCGGGCCGGCATGCCATCTTCTTCCTCGAACAGCTCGGCCAGTTGGTCCATCACCGTGCCGCCCAATTGCTCGGCGTCGACAATGGTGACCGCCCGGCGGTAATAGCGGGTGACGTCATGGCCGATGCCGATCGCCAGCAACTCGACCGGCGAGTAGCTCTCGATCCACTCGATGACCTGGCGCAGATGCCGTTCGAGGTAGTTGCCGGCGTTGACCGACAGCGTCGAATCGTCGACCGGCGCGCCGTCGGAGATGATCACCAGAATGCGTCGCTGTTCGGAGCGCGCCAGCAACCGGTCGTGCGCCCAGATCAGCGCTTCACCGTCGATATTTTCCTTTAACAGCCCCTCGCGCAGCATCAGCCCGAGGTTCTTGCGCGCCCGCCGCCACGGCGCGTCGGCCGACTTGTAGACGATGTGGCGCAGATCGTTGAGCCGGCCGGGGCCACTTGGTTTGCCGGCGGCGAGCCATTTTTCGCGGGCCTGGCCGCCCTTCCAGGCGCGCGTGGTGAAGCCGAGGATTTCGACCTTGACGCCGCAGCGCTCCAGCGTGCGGGCGAGAATATCGGCGCTCATGGCGGCGACCGAGATCGGCCGGCCGCGCATCGAGCCGGAATTGTCGATCAGCAGCGTCACCACGGTGTCGCGGAAGTTTGTGTCTTTTTCCTGCTTGAAGCTCAACGGATGGGTCGGATTGGTGACCACGCGCGACAGCCGACCGGTGTCGAGCAGGCCCTCTTCCAGATCGAAATCCCACGAGCGGGTCTGCTTGGCCATCAAGCGCCGCTGCAGGCGGTTGGCGAGGCGCGAGATAACGCTTTGCAGATGCCCGATCTGCTGGTCGAGTTGCTGGCGCAGGCGCCCCAATTCGTCGTGGTCGCACAGCTCGTCGGCTTCGATCACTTCGTCGTACTCGGTGGTATACGCCGCGTAGACGAACCGGTTGGCCTGGTTGTGTCCGCTGTCGGGCGGCCGCCACGGACGGCCCGGCGCGTCGGGATCCTCATCGCCGGTGCCCGGTTGCAGTTCGCCATCGCCTTCTTCGGTCGGCATTTCGGCGTCCTCGAACTGCTCGTCGCCATCTTGCAGCTCGCCGGCGCCCTCGGTCGCTGCCGCTTCGCCCTCGGAATCGCCTTCGCCGGCTTGCTCGCCCTCGGCCGATTCCTGATTTTCGCCGTCCGATTCGTCGGCTTCCGGCTGCGCGTTGAATTCGTCTTCGGCGAAGCCGAGGTCGCTGATCATCTGCCGCACGATTTCCTGGAAATGCGCCTGGTCGTGCAGATTTTTTTCCAAATCGCCGAGTGCCGGCCCGATCTTCGATTCGATCAACGGGCGCCACAGGTCGACCATGTGGCGGGCCGACGGCGGCGGTTGCCGTCCGGTGATCGCTTCACGAGCCAACAGGCCGACCGCTTCGGCAATTGGCGCCTGCTCGCGCTCGGTGATACGGGCAAATCCCTTGGTGCGGCAGCGGTCTTCCAGCGCGGCGTCGAGATTGTTCGCCACCCCGGCCATGTGTTCGGCGCCGATTGACTCGACCCGGACCTGCTCGACCGTTTCATAGAGCGCTTGTGCGGCTGGCGTCACCGGCATGCGCTCGGCATGCAGCACCGGATTATGGTGGCGCCGGCGCAACGCCAGCGCGTCGGATTCGCCGCGCACGACACAAACTTC
>JBFKGW010000587.1:0-1818 GCA_041633145.1 Alphaproteobacteria bacterium | reverse complement strand
GGTCGATAAAGACGAATATGGCCCGCGTTAAACAGCCGTAGCTGCGCCTTCGCTGCGCAGGCCGAGGAAAAAATAGATCGCCAGGGTGGTGAGGATGACCGCGCCGCCGGCCAGGCCGGTCGCCGTCGGCACCTGGCCGATGAAGGCCCAGGCCCAGAACGGGCCGATCACCGCCTCAAGCAAAACGATCAGGCTGACTTCGGCGGCCGGCAGGTAGCGCGGGCCCTGGCTGATCAGGTTGAAGGAAATCGGCAACACCACCAGGCCGAGCAGGCCCAGCCACAAGGCGTCGGCGGCACTGACCGCCAGCGTCGGCGCCATGATGAGCGCCAGCGCGGCGACCAGATAGCCGCCGCCGGCAATCGCGATGCCGATATTGGTCTGCGGATGGCGCCGGAAGACCACCAGCATACCCGACCAGCAGGCGGCGGCGACGACGGCGGAGAGATTGCCCAGGGCATCGCCGCGGCCCAGCCCGTCGCCGAAGATCGCCGCCATGCCGGCGAGCGTTATCGTGATGGCGACCAGCGTGCGCGGCGCCACCCGCTCTTTCAGAAACAGCCGCGACCACAGCGCGGCGAACAGCGGCGCGGCGGCGACGATGAACAGCGTATTGGCGACGCTGGTGGTCACGATGGCGGTGACGAAGCTGATCGACGATACCGAAAACAGCGCCGCAACGGCGAGGATCGGCGCGTAGGAGTGTGTTGGGTCCGCAATCGGCGTGTCGCGCCGGCGCGCGACGGCGACGGCGGTAAATACCAAGGCCATCAGCAGACCGCGCCAGAACAGCATGGTCCAGATGTCGGCGCTTACCAGGGTGGTCAACAACCCGTCGGGGGTGAGCACCAAGACGCCGAGCGTGACGATGGCGATGCCGCGCATGTGCGGGTGGGGTTGGCCCGCTGCCGCGCGATTAATGTCGACCATAAAAACCTGCTTTGCCTGAGGCTCGAAGTGGGTGCTCTACCAGGGCTTTTCCTGTCTCCTTGTACGGATCAGGGACGACTTGGGAAACCCGCCGGATAACGCCACGGATCGGAGAGAAATACCGCCGCGGCAGATTTCGTGCCTGCGTCGTTAAAGGAAATTCGCCCATATTTGCGGTATGAAACGCCGCTATGCCACCGAATCTCCCCAAATTGCTTGACCTAAGATAGTTAACCTGTTGGCAAGCTTCATCATACATAACTACCAGGATGTTTGCGCGGCAATGGAGCCCGCGCGCGCAACCAATTTGGGGACTAAAACCATGAAAACCTTCAAAACATTTGCAGCGGCGTCGGCTGTTATCGGCGCCCTGGTCTTCGCCAGCAGCATCGCTTCGGCCGATGTTACGGTGAAAAAAGCCATGGCGATGCCGCTTGATGACACCTCTAAGCCGGGTGCGGTGATGCTGGTCATCGAAAGCGATGCAGCGGACCGGCTGACCGGCATTCAAACCCCGGCAGCGGGCATTGCCCAGGTTCACAACAACAAGGAAAAGGCCGGCAAGATGCGCATGCGCCGCACCGAAGCGTTCGATATTCCGGTGGGTACCACGACCATGGCGCACGACGGCACGCACATCATGCTGATGCAGGTTGGCGCCCCGCTGTCACCCGGCGCCGAGTTTCCGTTGACACTGACCTTTGAGAAGGGCGGCACCGTTGAGGTGATGGTCAAAGTCATGGGTGGCTGAGGTTCGAAAAGTACGGCCAGCGTGCAACACGCGCCTGATCACAAGGCCATGATGTCCGCTGTCCGTTTCGAACCCTCCTTAAAAAACGGAAGTACCGGCTATGAAATTCCTCCGACCCTCGCAAATGAGCTTTCGGC
>JBFKGW010000586.1:0-1820 GCA_041633145.1 Alphaproteobacteria bacterium | reverse complement strand
CGGGGCTCACTTCAAGATGTTTGCTGCCACCGAACACGATTGAGCCGTGGTTATCCTCAAGCACGATCGGTGCGAGGTCTTGATTGATATCCAATTTGTAAATGGAGTTAGGCGAAAATCCCTCGCCGACATATAGGAAACTCTGATCGGCGCTAACCTCGAACACTGGTCCAGCGCGAATGATCCGATTGTCGGCCACACGAAGCGCCGCATTGCCTTCATCCAGTTTGACCATGACGATCCAAGCAAATCCTGAGCTGCTCGGATTGGCGGACACGAAGAGGCGGTTGGGCTTGGCCTCGATCACATCCCAAGTTCTTGAGTCACCCAGCTCAACGCCTAAAACGATCTCTGTCGTCAGCAAAGTTTCCAGGTCGAGGACGGCCACCGAGCCGGCGCCGTTGAGAGCAATGAACAGTCTGCTGCCGTCGAGGCTAATGTCGATTCCATGCGGTTTGGAGCCGACCACGACGCGGTCCACAACCTCAAAAGTCAGTGTGGATATTAGGACAATTTCGTTTGTCGTTGGCACCGAGACATAGAGAAGGTTACGAGCCTCGTCGTGTTCCATGTCAAAACCGTCGGCACCCAGCGCGACGGAAATATCGATTTCCTGAGCCTGCACCTGCGAAACAGTCGCCCCCAATAACCCCATGGCGATAATAGCTGTCACACTAAGGTATTGAAAATACTTGAGCATCGCTCTGCTCCCCCATTGCTGTTGCCTTATTATAGAATTTCCACAGTAACATACTACTATACCGGAAATCTGCACCTGCCGATCGCAGTCATCTAAAGAACTCGGACTGCGTGAATATTATGTATGAATACGCGAGCTTAAAAAACACAAAAATCAACTCATGGTTAACTACGAGGGCTGGGGCTAAATGTCTTTCGAAACTCGCTCGTAACACCGATTGCCAAATTCAGTCGATTAGGAGTCGTTGGCGGAGTTGCTATATGTTCCCAGCGTTGCCGCCAACCAGTCGGCCATCGCGGTGCGGTACTCGAAGGCGTGGTTGTGGCAGCAGTGCACGCCGTCCTCGTCCATCATCAACGTCGCACGGCCGGGCAGCGCCTCGGCGATGCGGGTCGCCTGCGACCAGTGCAGGATCGCGTCGTGCTTGCCGTGGACCACGAGCACCGGCGTTTGCACGTCGTCGATGCAATCGTCCAGCGTCGCCGGTCCCATCAATTGGCGCGCCTCGTCTTCGCTCGCCGCCCCGGTGGCGTGGCGGAAGCCGTCGCGGATCAACGGCGGCATATTGGGCCAGTCACCCAGGTCGTAGCAGCCGCCGAACACCACGGTGGCGGCGATGCGCGGCTCGGCGGCGGCGGCACGCACCACGTAGTAGCCGCCGAGGCTGCGGCCTAGCGTGCCGATGCGGGTTTCGTCGATCTCCGGGCGTCGGGCGATTGCCTCGAACGCCGCGGCGATGCAGCCCTCATAGCCTTCGGCGAGTGGGGCGGCGGCGCGCACCTCGCCCTGGCCGGGGCCGTCGAAGGCGAAGCTGGCGAGCCCGCGCCGGGCGCACATATCGGCGATGGTGGTGAAGTCCTCCTTGGTCGAATCGAGCCCAGGCACCAGCAGGACGCAGGCGACCGGCGTGCTTACACCGGCCGGTACACGCAAGTAACCGGGCAGCGACAGGCCGTCGAAATCGATTTCGAGCCGCTCAGCCGGTGGCGTCAGCAACGGTGCCGCCTCGCGGAAGGCGGCGACCTTGCGCGCCTGCAGGTTGGCCTTTTCTTCCGGCGCGTGGAAGGCGACCACCTGGCCGCAGTGATAGGCCAGGCTGGCACGCACCAGTGCTTCGCCG
>JBFKGW010000585.1:0-1824 GCA_041633145.1 Alphaproteobacteria bacterium | reverse complement strand
ATAGAAGATCGCCCGCCCCCACCACGAGACCTGCGTGTCTTTGGGCGCGGCGATAACATTGAGATAACTCGCGCCGGCGGCGAAGCTGGTGAGTTCGGCATCAGGTCCGCCGTACAGCATGTCGAACCCCAGCGCCTGGTAAAACGCGATGGCGCGCGCCATGTCGCGGGTCGCCAGCGTCACCGCGCTGAGAGACTCGATCGGCGAGCCGCTCACCCCATCAGCCCACCGCTTCCGGCACGCCCGTATCGGCAGATTTTATGATCGCTTCCAGCACGGCGACCGCGTGAATGATCTGGTCGTGCGGGATCGGATAAGGCGCCCGGCCCTCGACGGCGTCGGCGAAGGCCTCGAGCTCGGCGTTGAGCGCATCGGCCTCCATGTCGTAGGGATCGAAGTTGAGAATTTCCGGCTCGCCCTTGAACGGCACAATTTCGAGGTTGTTGTAGGAGCGGTCGTTGATGATCGCGGTCGCTTCGGTGCCACGGACAGCAATATGCTGATCCGGCCGCGATGCCACGATGGTGCAGATATAGCCGGTCATGCCGCTGTCGAAGCGCAGCAGCGCCGACGACGTGTCGTCGACATCGGCGTCGAGCGCCCGGTTGACGCTGTTGCAATAGACCGACCTGACGGTGCCGAACAAGTCAACCATGCCGTCGATCAGATGAATGCCCAAGGGCGTCATGCCCGCTGCCGGCCATTCGGTGCGGCTCAAATGCCAATCGCCGGTCGGCAACAGCAGGCCAGCCGGCACCGATTCCGTGGCCTCCACATGCAAAACGGTGCCCAGTCCGTTGTCCGCCAACCGCTTGCGCAGTTCGGCCATCGCCGGATGGAAGCGCCGATTGTGGCCGACGACGATTTGCAGTCCCGCTTCGGTGGCCGCCGCGATGGCTCGCTCGGCGTCGGCCTTGTGCAAGGCAAACGGCTTTTCGCTGTAGATGTGCTTGCCGGCCGCCGCTGCGGCGAGCATCTGCTCGGCGTGCAGCGAGTGCGGCGTCGCCAGCACCACGGCATCGATGTCGGCGTCGGCGAGCATGGCGTGGTAATTGTCGAATAACTCGAGGCCCTGCTCGGCGGCGAAGTCGGCCACCTTGTCGGTGTGGCGCACCATGCCGGCGGTAAAAGAAATATTCTCGCTCTTGCCCTGTACCGAGCGCACCAGGTTTTGCCCCCAGCGGCCGAGCCCGGCAACACCTGCCTTGATCATCTGTTTTCTTCCTCTTCCGAGCGCGCTTGCTTGCGCCACTGTCGTTATTCGACGGCAACCGGTGCCTTGGTCTCGGCCGATTTGATGATCGCCTCGAGGACGGCGACGGCGTGAATGATCTGGTCGTGCGGGATCGGATAGGGCGCGGAGCCCTCGACCGCGCCGGCGAACGCTTCCAGTTCGGCGGCGAGCGCATCTCCGTCCATTTTGTAGTCGCCATAGTCGAAGTTTTCCGGCTCGCCCTCGAACGGAACGATATCGAAGAAATTGTACGAGCGTTCACGGATCGTCGCGATAGCGTCGGTGCCGTGCACGGCGAAGCGCAGCTGCGGCCGCGTCGCCAACACAATGCCGATATAGCCGGTTATGCCGCTGTCGAACTGCAGCAGCGCCGAAGTGGTGTCGTCGACATCGGCCTCGACCGCCGTGCGGGTGCTCTGGCAATAGACTGACGACACGCTACCGAACAGATCGACCATGCCGTCGATCAGGTGGATGCCCATCGGCGTCATGCCGCCAGCGGGCCATTCGCTGCGTAGCGAGCGCCAGTTGTCAGACTTAAGGCCCACGGCGGAGGGTCCCCCTTCCGTCGCTTCGACGTGCATCACCGT
>JBFKGW010000584.1:0-1849 GCA_041633145.1 Alphaproteobacteria bacterium | reverse complement strand
TTCCGGATCGTCGCCGCGGTCGATCATTTTCTGGCGGTATTCTGGATCGCACAGCATGGCGATAAAAACTTCGTCGAGCTGCAAATACCGGCAGCCGGCGTCGGCGAACGCGCGCACCGCCTGGCGGTAGGCCTGGCCCAGATCGTCGAACATCTGCTCGCGCTCAGCGTAGACGTCGCCGGCGATCGGCGGCAGTACCGGGCGGCCGTAGAGCGCTGACGGCGCCGGGATGGTGATCTTCGCGACGCGGTCGGTGTGTGCCTGCACGAAGGCGAAATGGTCGATCATCGGGTGGTTGGTAAAGCCGATCTGGCCCGCCACCCGCACGCCCTCGGCGCGCGTCGCGGTGGCGGCAAACGCCACGCCGGCGTCCATCACGTGCTTTTCGACACCGTCGAGCCCCCACAAAAAATCGAGGTTCCACCACGAACGGCGAAACTCGCCGTCGGTCACCGCCTGCAGGCCGACCGCCTCCTGTTTCTTGATGACCCGCTCGATCTCGCGGTCTTCCACCGCTTTGAGCGCCGCGGCATCGATTTCGGCGTCGGCGAACTGCGCGCGCGCCGTCTTGACCGCATCCGGCCGCAACAGGCTGCCGACATGATCGGCGCGAAAGGGCGGTTTCCGGCGCTGCGACATTTCTCGATCAACTCCCGCATCAGGCGGCCGAAGTTTATGGGTGGCCGGGGACGATGTCCATTGAGCCCCATGTCTGCGCAGATCCTAACGAGCCGTGAGAAACCAAAGCGATTCACACCCGCATCGTCTCTGTTAGCCAATACGCGCCGGCGAAAAACGCCGCGCCGGCGCACCAGCAACGCGGCAAATTGGACCGGGCAAACCGCCGAGGACCACACTTAAAATATTGTTTTGCTTGACATATCGGCCCCGCGGGCCCATGTATCGGCTATATATTTTTCTCGCGATTGCGCGAAGCGCCGCCGCCCGGTGGCGCCACGTCCTGGGATCAATCATCAAAAAACCTCCCGTTCCGGCCGCGCCCGGAGCCGGGCGAACCGCCAGAGCGGGCCTCGCGTCGACGACGCTAGCTCGCGCGATCTGGCGCATAAGGATATTTAAGTGACCATAAGTAATTTCTCGGAGCTCGGCCTGGCCGACCCGATCCAGCGTGCCTTGAAGGCGCGAAACTATGTTACCCCGACGCCGATCCAGGCGCGGGCCATCCCTCAACTTCTCAACGGCCGGGACATGCTGGGCATCGCCCAGACAGGCACCGGAAAGACGGCAGCCTTCGCGCTGCCAATTCTTCATCAGCTTTCGCGCCAACGCACGCCCAAGGGGCCGCGCAGCCCGCGCGCGCTGATCCTGGCGCCGACGCGCGAACTAGCGATCCAGATTGGCGACGAATTCCGCGCCTACGGCAAGCATCTGCACCTGCGCCACACCATGATCTTCGGCGGCGTCGGACAGCATCCGCAGGTCACCGCGCTGTCGCGCGGCGTCGATATCGTCGTCGCCACGCCGGGCCGCCTGCTCGACCTGATGAACCAGCGCCGCTGCACTCTCGACGCGGTCCAGTTCCTCGTTCTCGACGAGGCCGACCGGATGCTCGACATGGGCTTCGTGCACGACGTCCGCAAGATCGTCTCGGCGGTGCCCAAGCGGCGCCAGTCGCTGCTGTTTTCCGCCACCATGCCGGGCAGTATCGCCCGACTGGCCGGCGAAATCCTGGCCGATCCGCTGCGCGTCGAGGTGACGCCCCAGGCGACGCCGGTCGAGCGCATCGAGCAAAGCGTCTACCACGTCAAAGCCGCCGATAAGGTCGCCCTGCTGGCGCAAATCCTCGATGACCCCGCGCTGTCGCGGGTGCTCGTATTCGCGCGCACCA
>JBFKGW010000583.1:0-1851 GCA_041633145.1 Alphaproteobacteria bacterium | reverse complement strand
CCAATGTTATGGGCACATCGGTCGGGTCGGGCGCCGTCACCGTTAGGACAGCGATCATTATTGCCGCCATCTTCGAGTTCGCGGGCGCCGCCCTGGCCGGCGGTAATGTGACTCAGACAATCCGCAAGGGGATAATCGACCCGGCGCCGATCACGAATAACCCAGAGGTTCTCATGTTCGGTATGCTCGCAGCGCTTTTGGCAGCAGCCGTCTGGTTGATGTTTGCGTCAAGTCGAGGCTGGCCTGTATCGACGACGCATTCGATCGTCGGCGCTGTCGTTGGTTTCGCCATCGCGGCGATTGGCCTGGAAGCCGTTCAGTGGGCAAAAATAGGCCAGATCGTCGCGAGCTGGGTCGTGTCGCCTGTTCTCGGTGGCGCAATATCCTTCGTCCTTATGATGAGTATCCGCAAACTGATTTTGAACACCCCTAATCCCTTCGCTTCAGCGAAGCGTTGGGGGCCGATCTACGTGTTTCTGGTCGGGTTCATCATCTCTCTGGTGACGATTTTCAAAGGCCTGAAGCATCTGAACATCGAACTCAGCACGCCAGCGAGTTTTGCGGTTGCGGCCATATTCGGCGTGGCTGTTGGTTTCATCGGCTACCTGCTCATTCAGAAGATCGAGATCGACGAAGAGGCGGATAAGGATTTCCATTACGCCAGCGTCGAAAAGGTGTTTGTCCCGATGATGCTGTTCACGGCCTGCGCCATGGCCTTCGCGCACGGCTCCAACGATGTCGCCAACGGTGTCGGCCCGATGGCCGCGGTCGTCGGTCTTGTTCAATCAGGCGGCGAAGTGGCACAGAAATCGGCATTACCCTTGTGGATTCTTGTGATTGGTGGGGTCGGCATCGTGGTTGGTCTTGCCACATACGGCTACAAGGTGATGCGGACTATCGGTTCCAAAATCACCGAATTGACACCGACACGCGGATTCTGCGCGACCATGGCAGCTGCGGTAACCGTGGTGTTGGCGTCGCGCACGGGCATGCCGGTATCGACCACGCATATCGCCGTCGGTGGGGTTATCGGGGTTGGTATGGCGCGGGGAATAGGCGCGCTCGATCTGCGTGTAATCGGCGGCATCATCATGTCCTGGGTCATCACTTTGCCGATTGGCGGCACGCTCGCCGCGCTGTTCTATTTCACGCTGCGCGGCATGTTTTCCGGCTGAGGGTCAAAGCCAGCAGGACAAATCCCAGCGCCGGCTCATCGAGAACTTGCCTTCGCGTGCGCGCGATGTCGCCTCAGCTACATGTTTGCCGAAGGGGGGGTGAAACGCCGCTACGCGTCGGGCCCATCGTTAAGATAAGCCAGCGCCGGTTCGGTGATGAACTCCAGCGGGGTTGTCTGACCGTCGCTCAGCACCATCGCGGCGACGCGATGGCCATGGGCTGAATAAACCACATGGTGTCCGACGATCCCGCCGACGTTCAGCCATAGGGTATCGGCGCTCGACAGCGGCGTATGCGCGACAACCAGCGGTGCGTGCCGCGAGAGGTTCAATGTTCGGCGAAACCTTCTGACGCTGCCCTTGGCGTATCCCTCTGGCCGGTTTCCTTGCTGTAGCCGGTTCCAAACCAGCTCGGATTGGATACCCGGGTAGCGCTTGATGTTCACCAGGGTGTCGCGATTAACCTTGGAACGGACAGGCGCACCATGACAGGCTGCGAAATCATTTCCTTCGGCAATAAATGCCAAGCCGTCGAACAGCTTCTCGATCTCGGCGACATAGGCCTTGCCGCGTCGCTGTCGCAAACGCTTGCGGAAAAGCACACCTTGCGGCACGCCGGCCTTGCCGACATCGGGAGAAAAGCTCTCGTGGTTTCCTTGAATGTAGAAGACGTTCT
>JBFKGW010000582.1:0-1861 GCA_041633145.1 Alphaproteobacteria bacterium | reverse complement strand
TGGCCGCAGCCAAACGGCCGTGTCGTGGAACACGCCGCCGCCGTTGGGCCGGCCCGGCTCAGCGCTCACCAGCGCGTTGATCCCGATACCCTCGACGAACGCTTTGTTCGGCCAAATCCCCTCAACGATCACCGTGCCAGGTTGAACGCCGTCGAAGGGGCGCACATGCACGACGACAGAGCCCTGCCGATTGCCGAGACGCACCTGCCCGCCGGATTTCAGGCCGAGCTCGGCGCACACGTCCGGGTGGATTTGCGCCTCTGGCCGTCCCTCCTTGGCAATCGACGTCTTGGTTTCCGCGAAGCTGCTGTTGAGATAATTGCGCGACGGCGCGGTGACCAAGCGATAGGGATGCTCGGGCGTCATCCGGTCGATGATATCGAAATGGTCAGGCATCTCGGGCATCGTGTCGTGCAGCGGTCCCA
Organism: Alphaproteobacteria bacterium; assembly: GCA_041633145.1. Taxonomy (GTDB): domain Bacteria; phylum Pseudomonadota; class Alphaproteobacteria; order UBA6615; family UBA6615; genus JBFKGW01. The sequence goes on along the minus strand of JBFKGW010000582.1, from coordinate 1,436 downwards.
GCGCGGACCAATCCGCCTTGAAATGAAATTTGCCGTCGCTGTGGCCGAAGCCGGTCAGGAAATGGGCATCTTCGAACGGTAGCGACCGATCTTCCCAGTGACCCTGCCAGATCGACTCGGCGTCGGGATAGCCGGAAGCTTTTAGGGTCGCGTCGATCAGTTCCCAAGCACTCATCTCGAAACCGGGATGCTCCGCGCCCAGCCGTTTGGCCAGCTCGCAATGTACCCAGTGGTTCGGCCGCGCTTCACCGACCGGCTCGATCACCTGCTTGGTGACCTGAAAGAAGGTGTGGCCGCCGGCGGTGTACATATCGTCATGTTCGAGAAAGGTCGTTGCCGGCAGCACGATATCGGCCATCTCGGCGGTCTCGGTAAGAAACTGTTCGTGGACACAGGTGAACAGATCATCGCGAGCAAAGCCGTCGCGCACCCGCAGCAAGTCAGGCGCGACGTTCATCGGGTTGGTGTTTTGAATGAACAGCGCGGTCACCGGCGGACCGCCGCCGAGATCGTCTCGGTTACCGGTTAGCACCGCGCCGATGCGCGACTGATCGAGCACCCGTACGTTGCGGTCGAGCCGGTCGAGGCCCATGATCAAGGTGAAATCGATGTTGTAGAGCGCCGCGTTGGCATAGAGCGCGCCGCCGCCGCGATGCTGCCACGCTCCGGTCACCGCCGGCAGACAACTCGCCGCGTGCATTTGCACTGCGCCGTTGCGGCTGCGCGAGAAGCCATAGCCAAGGCGCAGGAAACTGCGGGGGGTCTGGCCGTATAGCCGGGCAAAGGCGACGATTTGCTCAACATCGAGCCCGGTAATCGCCGCCGCCCACTCGGGCGTGCGGGTCGCCAAGTGCCGCTCGAGCGCGTCGGGGTCATCGGTGTATTTCGCCAGGTAGTCCCGGTCGGCATAGCCATCGCGGAACAGCACATGCATGACCGCGCAAGCGAGCGCGCCGTCGGTCCCCGGATTGACCATCAGGTGCAGATCGGCCTGTTTGGCGGTCGGGTTGCGGTAGGGGTCGACGACCACCACTTTGGCGCCGCGCTCCTTCCGCGCCCGCGCAATGTGGGTCATGACATTGACCTGGGTGTGCACCGGGTTGGTGCCCCACACCACGATTAGGTCAGCCTCCGCCATCTCCAGGGCGTCGACACCGCGTTTGACGCCGACGCCGGCGTGCCAGCCGGCATCCGATAGCGCAATGCAAAAGGTCGAGTGCTGGCGGGAATAGCCTTTGACGTGGCGCAGGCGTTCGATGCCGTCGCGCTGCACGAGACCCATCGTGCCGGCATAGAAATACGGCCAGACCGTCTCCTGACCGTAACGTTGTTCACACTGGAGCAACCGTTCGGCGACTTCGTCGAGGGCGTCGTCCCACGACAGCGGCTCGAAAGCGTCGCGGCCCGTGCCTTTTTCGCCGACCCGCCGCAGCGGC
>JBFKGW010000581.1:0-1861 GCA_041633145.1 Alphaproteobacteria bacterium | reverse complement strand
TGCGGTTTCCGTGGCCGGTTCGGTCCAGGCGTAGAAATCCGGGTTGCCGTTGCCGGTCTTGCGCCCGGCGATGTCGTACAGATCCTTGACCACCAGGGTCTTGCCGGCGAGCGGGCCGCTGCCGGCGCCGCGGATCGGCTCGGTAATATTGTGCGGCACAAAGGCGCCGACCGTATCGTTCGGAATGGAGTGTTCGCTCATCAGTTTCCCTATTCGAACACCTCATGCTTCGACACGCGAGCCATGAGGCTTGCAGTTAATCCGGCCTCATCCAGAGTTGGTCGAAGGCGAGACCGACGCTATGGACTTCGGGCTATTTCTTTTTCTTTTTGGCGCGGGTTTTCTTCGGCTTGGGCGCCGGTCGTTCCTGCAAGAACCAATCGAGGATCTGTTCACCATCCCAGCAAACAACCCCCGGTTTCGACAAAACATGTTCGAAGGTCTCGCGGACATATTTGATGCGGTGCGGCGAGCCGGACAAATAGGGGTGCATGGCAATCGCCATGACTTTCGCGGTCTCTTCGCTTTCCGCATAAATCGTCTCGAAATAGTCGAGCGCCCGGTCGCGGAAGACTTCCGACGTGTGGTGCTGGATCGCCATCTGCACGATATCGTGCAGTTCGTAGTTGTAGGGCAGCGCGACCACGGTTTTGCCCGATGCCGTGTGCGCATGCACCGGCTGATCGTCGAGCACCCAATCGCCGATATATTCGATACCCGCCTCGGCGAGGAGATCGAGGGTCTGATAGGTCTGGGTCAGACCCGGGCCGAACCAGCCGCGCGGCTTCTTGCCGGTGAAGTCGGCGATGACGCTCATACATTTTTCGATCACCGCACGTTCATCATCGAGCTTGTGCATCGGCATTTGATCGTAGGAGTGGGCGTTGAACTCCCAGCCAGCCTCGAGAAAAGCCTCGGCTACGCGCGGGTAGTCCAGGCAGGTGCGGGCATTGAGCGTGACTGTTGGCCGGATGCCCAGGTCATCGAGCATGCGTTTGATGCGCCACACGCCGACGCGCATGCCGTATTCGTGCCAGCTCCAATTGGGATGATCGGGGATCATCGGGTCGCCCTGCGGCGGCGAAATCACCATGCGCGCCATCGGGCGGACAATGTCCCATACTTCCGCAGCCAGGACCGGCCAAATGACCATGCGTGCGCCGTCTGGCAGCCGCAGCGGCTCGCGGTCGATGATCGCCGAGTACGGCAGCCGTTCGCTCGGCTTCATGCCTTGTTTCATGTCGCTCCCCCGCATAGGTTGGCGCCGCCAAATACAGCCGGGCGCAAGTTTTGTTTGTCGTGACTATACTATGCCCGTTCGAAGGTGCGGCGCGATTCCGCACCCGTTAGGGGAGGAGCCCATGGCGGCATCCACCGATGACAATGTCGTTCTGGTCGAGCGCGAGGGCGATATCGCCACCGTGGTGTTGAATCGGCCGGAGAAGCTGAACGCGCTGAACAAGGCGATGTGGCGGCGCCTCGGCGACGTGATGGCCGAACTCGACGGTGACGATACCGTGCGCTGCGTCGTGTTGCGCGGCGCCGGCGACAAGGCGATGGGGCCGGGCGCCGATATCTCGGAGTTCGAGACCGAACGGTCCAATTCCCAGCAGGCAACCGAATATGGCGCGCTGATGCACCGCTCGATGCACGGCATCCGCGACTGCCGCCACCCGGTTATTGCGCTGATCAAAGGGCTGTGCGTCGGCGGCGCGCTCGAACTTGCGTTGATGTGCGACATGCGCATCTGTGGCGAGGGCGCGCGCTTCGGGGTGCCGATCAACCGGCTCGGCTTGGTGATGGCCTATCCGGAAGTGGAAGCGCTGGTCGGCCTGGTCGGGCGCTCGGTGGCGCTGGAAAT
>JBFKGW010000580.1:0-1877 GCA_041633145.1 Alphaproteobacteria bacterium | reverse complement strand
CCGACCAATTTATTTCGCGCCGGCAAAGATGGACCAATCACCGTTGGCGAATTTTTTAGCGCGCCGCCGGGCTTCAACCAGCCGTCCATATTCGAGCCGCTCGAACGGGCGGTGTGCTGGCCGGCTGGCCGCGGCTCCGGCGACGTCGCCGACGACCTTTTCGCATTGGGTGTGACGACCCTGTTTCTCGCTCTCGGCAAGAATCCTGTCGCCGATCTCGACGAGAAAACCATACTGGCCAAACGCGCAGAGTTAGGCAGTTATGCTGCCTTAACGATGCACCACAAACCGCCGGCCGATTTGGTGCCGGTTATTCGTTCGCTGATGCACGATGACCGGCGCGATCGCTGGACGCTCGAAGATTTGGCGCGCTGGGCCGACCTTGGCGTTGCCATCCAAGCGAAGCCGTATACCGTCGCGAAAGCAGATCGCGGTTTCGAGTTCGCTGGAAACCACTATTACAACCCGCGTGGGCTAGCGTTGGCATTTAGCCAGAACTGGGAAGAAGCGCGCGAAATCGTCAAGTCCGATGCGGTCGAACGCTGGACTGAACGCAGCCTCAAAAGCCGCGATCTCGCTCAGCAAATCGCCGACTGCCGCCTAAGTGGCGGCAACGGACCGCGCATGGTCAGCGACGACCTGCTGCTCGCGCGCAATATCACCACGCTGGATCCCGACGGTCCGGCGCGATTCCGTGGTCTTAACGTCATGCCCGATGGTTTAGGCGGCGCGGCGGCGATGGCGACCAACGACGCAGAAATGGCAGCCACATTCACTGAGTTGATGGTATCGCGGCTGATCGAGTTTTGGTTTCTCAAACAATCCCGGCCCGACCACTGGGCGATGGTCGGCAAAAGCGACACGGATAAAATGCTGGCCTACTTGGGAAAATCAGGCCCGGGATTTGCCATTGAACGTTGCGCCTACGAGATGAACCGCGGCATGGCGTGTCAGAGTCCCCGTTTCAAAGCGATCAACGCGGTGCAAATTCGCGACTTGATGGAGGCGATCGAAGCCAGCGTCACCAAGGGCGAGCAAAACCTCGATCGCCACGTTACGGCGTTTTTAGGGGCCCGCTATTCCGGCAGTATCGATGCCGAGCTGAAAGAATTTGGTAATGCCCGCGATGGCGAGGCGGCGCTGCTCGCGCAGCTCAAAATCTTTGCGGCGGTACAATTCAAGCACGGTCCGCGTGAGCTTCCCAATCTCGCTCGATCGTTTGTCGACCATCTCGACATCCTGCTAGCGCCCTATCAGAACGTCGCCTTGGCTAATCGCCTGCGCCGCGCGGCGGAACAGATCGCGCCAACCGGTAAACTGCCTGAATTGCTCGGGGTCGTGCGCAATCAGAAATTTATGACGCTGGATAAGAAGGGATTTGACCGAGCCAGGCAAAATTACCGCAACCTTGGGCAAAAAATTCAAATCGAAGAGAATTCGCTTCCGCATATTATCGCACGATCGCAGATATTGGGCCGAAAAGTCGCGGCTTATTTATCCGCCTGCGTCTGCGCCACTGTCGTGGTGGCCGTGCTCGGAGGCTTCGGTTAGGCATGGCGAAAAAACGAAAGAAAAAAGCGGCGCCATAACGTGCTCAGCGCAGCCGCGTTGCCCGGCGCAGATCCGGCGGCCGCGGCGGCCTCCACGCGATGGTATTTATGTTTACCGTGGTGGCGCTCGGCCTCATGGTATTCGCGGCGCCCGCTTTGATTCTGTTTGTCGTCGGTATGGTGCCGACAGCGGTTGCGATTATTATCGACCGGGAACCGCAAAAATATACGTCGATTTCGGTTGCGGCGACGAACTTCGCCGGCCTCAGCCCCTACCTCGGCAGTTTTGTATTTGGCACGCCGTCGTTCAGCCGCGCCATCGAACTG
>JBFKGW010000579.1:0-1889 GCA_041633145.1 Alphaproteobacteria bacterium | reverse complement strand
TTCCTGCAGGAAGCGCTCAGGTGGTGGGACCATTGGCTGAAAGACATCGATAGCGGCATCATGGACGAGCCGATGCTGCGGGCCTGGATGCAGGAGAGCGTGCCGCCCGAGCCGTACTACGACGAGCGGCCCGGCCGCTGGGTGGCGGAAGAGGCCTGGCCGCCCGTCCGCCGGTCGCCGCGCACGTACTATCTCGACCAATCCCGTCTCGATGATGCGGCGGAGGCAGAACAGGATCTGACACTTTCCTCACCGCAAACCACCGGCCTTGCCGCCGGCGAATGGTGCGCCTTCGGCGCCGATGGCGAGATGCCGATCGACCAGCGCGAGGATGACGGCCGATCCTTGACCTTCGATATGCCGGCGCTCGAGGCGCCGCTGGAAATTCTCGGTGCGCCGATCGTTACGCTAGAGCTATCGAGCGACCGGCCGAATGCTTTGATCGCCGCCCGTCTCAACGACGTCGCGCCGGACGGCACGTCGACCCGGGTGACCTACGGTTTGCTCAACCTGACCCACCGCGACGGCCATGACCAGCCGCAGCCGCTCGAGCCGAACAAGCGGTACCGGGTTACGGTGAAGCTGAACGATATCGCCCACAAATTCCCGGTCGGGCATTCGATCCGACTGGCGATATCAACTGCCTATTGGCCGATCGCCTGGCCGTCGCCGGAACCGGCGACGATCACCGTTCTTAGCGGTGCGAGCATGCTGGAATTACCGGTCCGCGAGCCCGCACCCGGCGATACCAAATTGCAGCCGTTCGAAAAACCTGAATGGGGACCGGTGCGCGAACACGTCAAGTTAATCCATGCGCCGTTCCGCCGCCGGGTCGAGCGCGATCTGACCACGAACGAGCTGATTTATACGCTCGAAAGCGATGGCGGCGAGTTGGGCGGTGCCGCGCTTGCCCATATCGAGGCGATCGGGCTCGACATCGGGCACCACATGCGCAAACGCTTCTGTATTGGCGAAACCGATCCTCTATCGGCGCGCTCGGAATTGGTGCAGCAAACCATCCTACGGCGCGGCGAGTGGTCGATCCGCGTCGAATCCAGCACTCAACTCAGCGCCACCGCGACCGCATTCCGTATCGTCGCGCGGCTAACCGCATTCGAAGGCGACGAGCGCGTTTTCGAGCGGTCGTGGGACGAGGAAATCCCGCGCGACTTGGTGTGACCCACCGCTCATAGCTGGTTCGATTAGCTGGTTTTCAAGCCGACGCGCGCGAGCGCCGTATCGACCAGCAGCCCAAGCATCTCGGCGTAGCTGATGCCGGCAAAACCTGCCATGAACGCCAGTTTGGCGGCATAGTCCCATGCTGGGTTGGGATTGACTTCCATCAGTTTAATGACGCCGTCGGTACTGGTGCGGAAATCGAAGCGGCCATAGTCGCGCAGCCCCAATCGCGCGAACAAACGGCATGCCGTATCCGCCAGCGCCTGACGGCCGGCTTCGTCGAGTTGCGTCTCTCGGTATTTGATCTTGGTCCAGTAGGGCGAATCCGGGTCGACCTTCGATTCGAATGACAGAATCGGCGCGAGGCCGCTGTCGAGTTCGCGATAGTCGACTTCGAGCGGCGGTAACACCGTGAAGCCGCTGTCCGGGTTGCCGATGACACCAACGCCATATTCCGTGCCGGACAGGAATTCCTGCACCAGAATCGCCCGCCCCGGCAACGTTTGCGCAAAGTAATCGAGATAGGCTTCGGCCTCGCCGCGATTGTGCACCACTGCGTCCTTGGTGATGCCGACGCTGCCGTCGCCCTGGTTTGGTTTGATCAGCACAGGGTAGCGGTCGATGGCGTCGATCGCTTCTTGCGGGCTTGCGCAATAGCGTTCGTCGGGAACGGCGATGCCGAGCGCCGCGGCGAGACCGCGCACCACGCC
>JBFKGW010000578.1:0-1905 GCA_041633145.1 Alphaproteobacteria bacterium | reverse complement strand
CCAACTATTAGGCTTGGCCGAATATTTCAGTGATCGGGCCGATTTTGCCTGCCGAGACTGTCGGTTCAGCGCCGGTCCGCTAGGCCGCGGCGACGCCCGAAACGGCGACGGCGAGCAAAAGCACGATCAAGAGATTGGCGAGTTGGGTCACAGCGGCGCCATACGCGTTCGGTTGTACTGGTATGTGCTCAGGGTAAGGAGCGAATGTTTAAGACTTTCTCTCCAACGCGCATTGCTTTCTCAAAATCGCCGAATCTTGCGCGCATTTTTGCCGTTTCCGGTCGATATTGCGGGACCGCCGCTGCTTCGGAATCGGACGAGGCCAGCTACGGCCGCGCACCGGCCTTGTGCGATTCGGCCGACCTGACGGATAAAACTGGGGCGACGCTAACGGACGCGCCACATTGAGGAGCGATGATCGTGCGAACTATACCAACGCTCATGGGTGCCCTTCTGATCGGGCTCGCCGCCACGCCGGCGGCGGCAGGGTCGATCGGCTCGATAAAGGTGGACTCGTCGGTCGAATGGGAATCCGACTGCCAGCTGCCCACACGCCCCGATTTATCGTTCCACGACATCGAGGGTTACAATCAGGCTCTTGCACAGTTCAATATCTTCGTTGCGCGGGCAAGCGCCTACATCCAGTGCGTGCAGTCTGACGGGCAAGCCGACATCGATGCCTTGGCCGCGGCAGTCGCCAGCAGCATGCGCGCCAAGCAGGATGCAGCGCTAAAATCCACCGAAGTACTACGGACGGATTTGGAAGTTCACCGATCGCTGCTGCGCTAGCCGCGCGTCATCAACACCCTAGCCCGGTCCGGGGCCGCGCATATCGATGAAATCGGCGCCCAGGATACGGCCTTGCGCGCGTTCCTGGACGATGACGGCGCAAAAATCGCCGCCAGCCGAATCCAACTCGACCAGGCGCTGCACTATATCGACCGCCTCGCCGTTCCAATCGGCGACCGGCCGCATGATGCGCACGACGTTGTAGTTGATCAGCGTCTTGCCGGCGTTTTCGCCGTGGGTGACGACGGTTTCCTTCTTTTCGTCGAAGCGGATCAACACGATTTCCGCTTCGCCGCGATAGACCGCTTCCGGCGCGGGAATTTGGATGCGCACCTGGCCGGCGGAAATGCGCGTCAGCTCGACGTCGACGCGGCCGCGCTCGTCTTTGCTGATCTCATCGATGCCGCGCAGGATGTTGTCCTGCTTATTGCCCGATGCCTGAAACCGGCCGTCGATGACGGCCTGAGGTGTAAAGACATAGGGCAGACCGAAGCGGTCGAGATATATTTCCTGACGCTTGGTGTAGGCGGGCTGGGCAAACGGGTCGGTCCAGCCGATGTAGTCCCAGTAGCCGACATGAAAACTCAGCGCCAGCACATCGTCGCGCTCGGTCAATTCGCCTAAAAACGCGTCCGCCGTCGGACACAACGGGCACCCTTGCGAGGTGAACAGCTCGACGACGGTCAGCCGCTCGCCGGCGTGCGCGGTCGCCGCGGCCAGGGCAGCCAGCAGCAGCCCTGCCGACAGAACCAGCCAGCGCAGGGCGAGCCACGGATTAGCGAAGGTGGTCATGGCCGGCAACTATGGGGCGCAATGGTCTCACACGCCAATCAATTGACGGTGACACCCCCCTTAGGCGGCTTCCGCCATCATGTTGCGCAGCACGTACTGGAGGATGCCACCATGGCGATAATACTCGACCTCGTCGAGCGTATCGATGCGGCACAATAACGGGATCTCGCGCACCGCGCCGTCGGCGTAGGTGATTTTGCAGGCGACATCCATGCGCGGCGTGATGCCGCCCTCGATCCCGGTGAGGTCGTAGATCTCGGTCCCGTCGAGGCCGAGCTGCTTGCGGTCGAGACCGTCCTTGAACTGCAGCGGCAACACGCCCAT
>JBFKGW010000577.1:0-1907 GCA_041633145.1 Alphaproteobacteria bacterium | reverse complement strand
GCGCATATCGCCTTCGAAGAGCGCTATTTTTATCCCGCCCTGGTGCCGCTTCTGGGAGAGGAAGATGTCGCTCGCCTGTTACACGAACACCAGGCCGGCCTTTCGGTCATTCGGGAATTATTGTCGGCCGGCGACGACGAATCCTTAACGGACGCGCAGTGGTCGGCGCTTTTGGAGCGGTCGCAGGAGATGGAGCAACATATCGCCGAATGCGGCGAGTTGTTCGGCGCGATGGGCCGTATTGAGGCGACCGAACGGGACGCGTTGCACCAACATCTGCTCGAACTGCGCCGACAGGCGCCGCGCTGGACCGAACTGGCTGCAGAAGGCGCCGCGTGCTGAGTTCTCCCCGACAGTCGACCGCGGCGAAATCGCTATTCGTCCGAGGCTCGTTGCCCATCGTCGAGCGGGTGCCCGCTCACATACCGGCCGGCGAGCGTCAGCGCCTAAAAAAAATCGCGGACAATCTTATCCGTAACGAACCCGCGCTGACGACGATCGATATATTCGCCGACGGGGTCGCTGTCGGCATGCCGGACGATCTGCCCGCTGTCGTGCTTGCCGATCACAGCGAAATCGCGCTCTACGACCGCCGCGGCGATATGAGCCTCGAGTATCGCATGCTGCTGGTCGCCCAAAGCGGCGATATCGCGATCATCGGCGCGCGACGGAGCCCCGATTTCGAAGCCTACTGCCGCGATTGGCTGGCGCTCGGCGCGATTGAGGTTCTCGCCTTGCCGGAGACTGGTCAGCCGCTGCCGATTGGACCAGCCCAGCGAAGCCGTGGTGATCCGGCGATTATGACCGCCCTCATTAACGCCGCCCGTGCGCAAAACGGACTGGTGATGTTTCCCTATATGGGGACCGGCGAGGTCTGGATGTTGGCGTCGGAAATCGCCAAGCGGGCCAGCGTGCCGGTTTACATCGCCGCCCCGCCGCCGCGTTTGGTTCGGCGTGTCAACGACAAGATCTGGTTCGGCGCGCGCGTTCGTCAGGTGCTGGGCGCGGCCGCCCTCCCGCCCAGTTATTCTACCTTCGGTCCGGCGGCGCTGGCAGCGCGCGTTGCCGCCATCGCGCGTGATAATCAGCAAGTAGTGGTCAAGTTGCCCGACAGTGCGAGCGGTTCGGGCAACTTGGTTTTGCCAGCGCGCGAACTGCACGGTATGTCGCTGGCAGAATTGCGCCAGCGGTTGATCGATTTGCTCGAGGGGCTCGGTTGGCGCGGTACGTTCCCCTTGCTGGCCGGCGTATGGGACGCCCCGGTTCTGGCCAATCCGTCGGTCCAGCTTTGGGTTCCGCTTGTCGCAGACGGCCCGCCGATCGTCGAGGGACTGTTCGACCAGCACATCGAGGGCCCCCAGGCGCGCTTCGTCGGCGCGTCGCTGTCGCGATTACCGTCCCAATGGCAACAGCGGATCGCCGATGAGGCGGCGCGGCTGGCCTTTTTGTTTCAACAGTTAGGCTATTTCGGCCGGTGCAGCCTCGATGTCGTTCTCGTCGGCGAAGACCTAGAATCCGCCACGCTCCACTGGATCGAGTGCAATGGCCGCTGGGGCGGTACGTCGCTACCGATGACTATCGCCAGCCGGCTGGTGCCGGATTGGCACCAGCGAACCACCCTGATCGTGCAGCGGCCTCTGCAAATTGGACCGGCGCGCTCGTTTGCCGAAGTCATCGCAAATCTGGAAGGCCAGTTGCTGCGGGTTGGGCACGACGATCGCGGAATCGTCTTTTTAAGCCCCGGCGCTATTGAAGAGGGGACCGGACTTAATTTTCTGGTTTTCGCCGATTCCGAAGCACAGGCCGACGCGTTCTGCCAGGCCGCGATCGACGCGGTCCGCTAAGCGCTAGCCCTTGATCACGATATGCGGCGTAAGCCGCGCGACCTTGCGCGCCAAGCCGGCCTG
>JBFKGW010000576.1:0-1935 GCA_041633145.1 Alphaproteobacteria bacterium | reverse complement strand
GTAGGCCGTGCGGGTGGTGTTGGAAACCGGTTCGGCCAGATCCGGCGCTGCCGCCGACGCCACCGGGCCGCCCGGCACGCTGCGCTCCAAGCCGGTAATGACCGCATCGAGGCGCGCACCCGCCGCCGCGTAGGCCGCCGCGGCATCGACACCCGGCTCGGGCCACACCGGCGTCACCACGGTGATCTTGTCGGCGACGTTGTCGAACACCGCGGTGACCCGCGGGCGGATGAAGACCGCGTCGGGAATGCCGATGACGTCGGGATTCGCATCGGGCAGACGCTCCATCAAGCGAACCATGTCGTAGCTCATATAGCCGAACAGGCCGACCGCCGAGGGCGGCACCCCGTCGGGCAAGTCGATCTGCGAAGCTGCGATCAACGACGCCAGCGCCGCCAAACTGGCTTCATCGCAGGCGTCGAATTCGCCGGCGTTGCCATCGACCAGACGGGCGATCTCGGCGCGTTCGCCGACGCACCGCCAAATGATGTCGGGATCGAACCCCAGCACGGAATAGCGCCCACGCACGGCGCCGCCTTCTACCGATTCGAGCAGGAAGCTGTAGCGCTGGCCCGCAGCCAGCTTGAGCATCGCCGAAACCGGAGTTTCCAGATCAGCGACCAGTTCCGTCCAAACGACTTGGGGTCGGTTGTCCGCGTAGGTTTCGGCGAAGCTGTCGGCGGACGGAAACTGCGTCATTGCGGCAGCAGCGATTGCTCAATCGTATCGCGGTCGACGTCGATGGCGTAGCGGTCACGCAAGGCCGCGGTGAGTTGTTGCGCCAAATCCTGATTGATGCTCTCGGCAAGCCGCGTGCGCAACTCGTCGCGCTCGAAATCGTCGCCGCCGCTTTCGACCTTGCGGATCTCGATCAGGCGGGCCACGCCAACGCCGCTTTGCACCTGCGCTTGCACGACATCGCCTTCGTTGGCTTCGAAGATGGGTGAAATCAGCGGACCCGGGATGGTCGACCCCAAACCGGTGCGATCGAAGGGCTGCGTGGTCTCGAAGGTCGCGCCGGCCTCCTGCGCCAATTGCTCAAGGTTGCCGCCGGCGCGAACCTTGTCGGCCAACGCGGTCGCGCGCTCGGTGGCGAGCTTCAGCCGCTCGCTGTCGAGCCAAGCCACGGTCACTCGTTCGCGAACCAGGTCCAGCGGCTCGATTTGCGGCGGCGTAATGGAATCGACTCGCGCGATGAAGAATCCGCCGTCGCGGGTTTCGACAACGTCGCCGATTTCACCTTGCGGGCTGCTGAAGACGGCGTTGACGAAATCGGCTAACGGCTCGATCGCTATGGTGTCGCCGTTACGCTTGATCCCACCGGCGTTGAACGCATCGATTTTCTGCACATTCAGCCCATTTTCGCGAGCGACCTCTTCCAAGGTTGAGCCGGCAGCAATTCCGTCTTCGACAGCGTTCAGAACGTCGAAAATTTCGTCGCGCGCCTGCTCGATGGCGATCACTTGGCGCAACCGGTCAGCGACCTCGCTCAAGGGCTGGGTCTCCTCGGGCAGAATGTTCACCACGGTCAGCAGATGCCAGCCCAAAGGGCTCTCGATCGGTCCTGCCACGGCGCCGACTTCTGCGTTAAAGGCTGCCTCGGCCAATTCGGGCGACGAGACCTCGCCGCGCGCAAGCGTTCCCATCGGCACCGGCGGGAAACCGGCGATGGCTTCGACGGCCTCGGCAAATGGGCGCCCCTCGGCAAGCATCGCTGCGGCTTTTTCAGCGCTTTCCCGATCGAGGAATATGCCTTGCAGGATTTCGCGCCGTTCGGGCTGCTGGAAGGCGCTGAGCCGGTCGGCATACAACTCGGCAACTTCCTGCTCGTCGACCTCGGTGGTCGCCGCAAGCTCTTCGACCGAAAGCGCGATCACGCTCGCTTCGCGATATTCGGGGGCGCGAAAAAATTCCTTATTCTCTTCATAAAAACTG
>JBFKGW010000575.1:0-1955 GCA_041633145.1 Alphaproteobacteria bacterium | reverse complement strand
CTAACCCACTTCCTAGTTAATGAAAACAAGAATGTATAAGAATCAATGCCTTTTGCTTGATTCTTCATGTGGTCTTTAGAGCCGAGCGAGAATTTTCTTCGTAACGTCTAAATTGTTCGCCGCCATTTTGGGCCGACTAAACCCGGTGTTGCGGCGGCGCCCTGCCGCGAAATCCCGGCTATTGCTCCGCGCCAAGTTGTCTGGACTAATTCTTGGTGCGCGCCAACAATAAACTCATTAATCGGACTCCAAATTCAACAACCCCTCCCTGCTGGAGTGTTTGGAATCAATATCTTCCCGACTTGGCTTGAATAAATCTTCGCTGTGCGGCTGCGCTTGCATACTCGCGTATTTGATGTGAGGGACTGGGTACGACTTGCGGCTAATATTTTTGCTAGGCTTATTGCGATAAAAGCAAGTAAGCTTGACAATACAAAAAAAATAAAAAGCGAGGACCGAAAACCGGTGGCTTGAGCAGGCAGCGATACCAGCCGCTTGGTTTCGTTGGGGGTGAGGATCGTTACGCATGAGTGAATCTAGTGTATCCGACGCTGGTGACGGCGTCAGGACGTCGGCTATCGTTAAGTGGTTTAATCCAATCAAGGGGTACGGGTTCGTACAGCCCAATGACGGCAGTGGCGATGCCTTCGTGCATGTTTCCGTCCTGGAAGCAGCCGGTCATCGTGATTTGCCGGACGGCGCGGCTGTCGAATGTGAGATCAGCCAGGGCGCCAAAGGCCCAACGGTGACTACGATCTTCAGCGTTTCGGCGCCTGAAGGCGAGGCCGCCGCCGCTGTCAGTGCCGAGCCCGAAGGGCCAATGGTCGAGGGAACGGTCAAGTTTTTTGACGCCAACAAAGGGTATGGCTTCGTCATTCCCGATGATGGGGGCCCGGACATTTTTATTTCCGGCCGCGTCGTTGCCAGCAGCGGACTGCGCATGTTGGAACCCGAGGCACGGGTAAGGGTCAGTACGCAACAGGGTGATAAAGGCCCGCTTGCCGTTCGGGTTGAGCTGGCTTAACCGTCGACGACGACACACTAATGCACTTTGATTGTTTGCGGCACGCTGGGGTCGGCCCGCGGGCGTGAATTGACGTGTCTAATCCTAGACCGTTGCCGAAAATTTGAACGCCGGGGCCGCGACCCGCCAAACCAAAATGCTAAATTTGGGGCAATAGTGCCGCATGCGCGGCTGACGGTCGGCGCAGCGGGTTGCGGTGGAAGCCAAAAACGGGAGGAGGCGTAAATGGCCGATAATTATGATGTGGTGATTCTCGGCACCGGCAATGCCGGCATGGGCGCGGCCGGCGTGACGCGGGCGGCCGGTAAATCGGTCGCCATGGTCGAATCCCGCGACGTCGGCGGCACCTGCCCCATTCGCGGCTGTGTGCCCAAAAAAGTGCTGGTCGCCGCCGCCCAGGTGTTGCACCAGATCGACCTGGCGCCGCAGCATCATATTGCGGTAGCCGGCGCCAAACTGGATTGGCCGGCGCTGATTGCGCGTGAGCGTACCTTCGTCGATGGCGTGCCCAACGACTTTCGCAAGAGCTTGGAAAACCGGGAGATCGAGCTGATCGAAGGCCAGGCAACGTTCGTCGGCGAAAACGCCGTGGCGGTCAATGGCCGGACTCTAGAAGCCGACAATATCGTTATCGCCACCGGTTCGACGCCGCGCGCATTGCCCATCAGCGGCGCCGAGCTGATGATCACCAGCGATGAAATTCTCGAACTGGCGACCCTGCCCGACCGTTTGGTGTTCGTCGGCGGCGGCGTCATCGCGCTCGAATTCGGCCATGTGTTCGCCCGCGCCGGCACCGAAGTTACGATCCTCGAGGTGATGTATCGCCTGCTGCCGCGCATGGACGCTGACGCTGTGGCGCAGGTCCACAAGGAGAGCGAACGGATCGGCATCAGGGTGCTGACCGGGGTGACGGTCGAAGAGATCGCCACCG
>JBFKGW010000574.1:0-1955 GCA_041633145.1 Alphaproteobacteria bacterium | reverse complement strand
GTGAAGCGCGATCCTTTGCCCAACTCGCTGGTCAGAGAGATGTCGCCGCCCATCAGCTGCGCCAGATTGCGCGCCACGTGCAAGCCGATGCCGACACCTTCGGTGTTGGTGGTAAAGGCATCGGAGCGCACCCGGTGGAACCGTTCGAATACCGCGTCGATGCGGTCTTTCGGAATACCGATGCCGGTGTCCCACACGGTAATTTGCACCGTATCGTCCGGGGTTTGTTCGACCTCGAGCCCGACGGTGCCGCCTTCGGGGGTGAATTTGACCGCATTGGTCAGCAGATTGATTAAGATCTGCCGCGCCGCGGTGACGTCTGCCAGCACCTCGACATCGTCGCCGATCTCCGGCACCTGCAACGTCAGGCCACCGGCTTGCGCGCGCACTTCGACCATCGCCAACGTGTCGCGTACCAACTTGGCGACGCCAACTTGTTGCAAATCGATTTCAGTCGTTTCGTTTTCGATGCGCACGGTGTCGAGCAGATTGTCGATGATTTGCACCAGATGGCCCGATGCCGACAAGACGTTGTCGAGGTATTCGCCCATGCGCTCGGTCACCGGACCGGCGACCTGGCGGCGCACCAATTCGCTGAAGCCGATAATCGCGTTGAGCGGCGTGCGCAGCTCGTGACTGGTGAGTGCGAGGAATTCGGTCTTGGCATCCGAGGCGGCCTGCGCCTTGGTCAGCGCTTCGCTCAGTTGTTCGTTGCGCAACTCGAGCGTTTTGAGCGCTTGTTCGAGATCGCGGCGCGCCTTCATCATCGCCCGCTCGGCTTCCAGGGTGCGGGTGATGTCCGTGCCGGTGCCGCGATAACCGAGAAATCTGCCGCTCGATTTGTCGAAGAACGGCATCGCGCTCAAATGGATGCGCCGCGGCTGGCCGGCCTCGTCGCGCATGATGAACAACCGGTTGCGGAACGAGCGGTGGCTGGCGAATAGGCTTTCCAGATCGGGGGTGGCGGCCGACGCTTCGGGCAATTCACCCAGCGACAGCACGTGCTTGCCCAAATGCATATGCGGCGGCACCCCGGTGATGGCGGCAATGCGCGGCGATACTTCGGTGAGCCGCAAGTCGGCGTCGGTTTCCCACACCCAGTCGGACGAGGCGCGAATGGTGTCGTTGAGCTTCTCGACCGTTTCGGCGAGTTTTTTCTCCAGCGTGGTGTTGCGGGTGACGTCTTCGAAATAGCCGTAAAACAGGCGGCCCTGATCGCGCTCCTTGGCGAAATGGCGGCCCAGATACAGCCGCGTCATGCCGGAGCGGCGGACCTCGGTGTGGTTTGGTTCGAAATGACCGGTCTCGGCGAGGCCCTCGAGCACATTGCGCAGCGGGGGTGGCGCGGCGGAATCGCGGGCGAGATCGACTTTATATCCCCAGGCGTCGCGCGCCAGTTCTTTGAAGGCTTCGGTGATGTGGACCAGGTCAAAGTTGGCGTCGGCGACATAAACCGGGCCGAACTGCTCCAATAAAAGTTCGCCGGCATCGAAATCGTGCAAGGCACGTGTCGTGCTTGTTTCGGTGCTTTGAGGTGCTGCGGCAGCGGGCGGGGGAGCTGGCTCGGTCTGCTCGGTTTCGTCGGTTTGCCCGGTCTGCGGCCGCCGCGAATAAATGCGTCCTTGCTCGCCGACCGTTTTTTGCTTGAAGACCTGCGTCATCAAGAATGCCTTCTCTTGACCCTGAACTGTCTTGGATTTAGGTCGAATTTAGCTCAACCGGGTTTACACTTTATTATTCAAGACGGCGGCATCCTAACCCACTTCCTAGTTAATGAAAACAAGAATGTATAAGAATCAATGCCTTTTGCTTGATTCTTCATGTGGTCTTTAGAGCCGAGCGAGAATTTTCTTCGTAACGTCTAAATTGTTCACCGCCATTTTGGCCGACTAAACTGCGCGTTGTAGTTGCGGCCGGGCGCGAAATCCCGGCTATCGCTTCGCGCCAAGTTGTCT
>JBFKGW010000573.1:0-1959 GCA_041633145.1 Alphaproteobacteria bacterium | reverse complement strand
GGAAAAAGGCATCGACTTCAAAGTGATGGATTTACGCAAAACCAACTAGCAGTCCGCAATTGGCGCGCATCGCGCCATTCGATGGGGCCTGCCGGTACCGCCGGCGGGCCCTTTTCTTAGGTCGCCGCCGTGATGTGCCGCCGCCCGTTGGATCGCCGCAGCATCGGCACGACCATGTAGATCGCCAGCGCCGTCAGCAGGTGCTTGATGGTATGGCCGCTGACGATGCCGCCGAGGAAACGGTAGATACCATCGTCGAGCAGTTCGCACGCCAGGCCGAGGCCGTACAGCACCAGGATGTAGACGACAAACCGGCCGCTGGTGTGGCGACCGTGGAATAGCGCGCAAATGAGCGGCACCAGAACGATCGCCAACGCCTGGACGAGAAAGTAGAACCGCAGATCGCCCCGCCCCGCCGCTTCGCTGACGTGCCAGTAAACCAGGCTGGCGATGCCGAGCGCGACCGCAATGGGTAAAACGACAAAGGCGCCGGCGCGCGCGTGAATGCGGTCGCCGACGAAAGCGGCGAAAATCGCGGTAAAGGCGACCGCCATCGGCAAACGATCCCACAGCAGGGTCTGGTTGGTCGGATTTAAGTGGTAATAGGCGGAGCCGACGCTGATCGCAGCGATCGCGGCGAAAAAGACTAAATAGGCTAGCCGGTCTTCGAAACCGGCGAGCCGATCCCTGCCGTCACGACCCATGAGGAACGCGAACCCCAGCGAGGCGACGACCAAGTAGGCGATATTCGAGACCACATCGCCAACATGGGGAATGCTCAGGAGTGTCCGTTGCTCGGCGAAGTCGTGATAGGCCAGCGGTTGCGGGATCGGCGACAGCGCCAGCGCGACGCCGGCCGTCACCAAGGCGATGACGGCAAGAACGGCGATCCGACTGATCGGTTGTTGTTGTGCCATCGCGACGGTCCAATTCTCTCCACAAGGCCTGAATTTCGCCGTCACGGCGGAGCGGCGAAGGCGTCAATCTATACATAATGAAAAAATGAACATTGTTCATTTTATTTTTTAGATTTAATCATTTGTTCGACGCCGGGGGCGGCGAGGGGGCGACGACTGCTGCGGCGACGTCCGGCGGGCAGCAAAAGCCGGTTTTCCCTCGACGGAAAGGGCAATATCCAGCAAGTATGGCGGGCGCCGGCGGGTAGGCTGCGCGCGTCGTTTACAGACACCGGAGGGAGCGCGCTGCCATGTCCACCGCCAAAACCGACCTTGCCGCCGATTACCACGCCCGCTTTGGCTTGGACGCGCCGGCAAATTTCGACAGCGAACTGGCGCAATCGGGTCTCGGTCCCGACGACCTGAGCGCCCTCTCGCGCGTCTTGTCGCGCCGCACCTATCGGCGGTTTGCCGACCAGCCGGTTTCCGAAGCCCTGCGTACCGCGCTGATGGCGTGCGCCCAGTCGGCGCCGGCCAAGTCGGACCTGCAGCAATATGCGATCGTCGATGTGCGCGACCCGGCGAAGAAAGCCGCACTGGCTGAGTTGTGCGATACCGCGTGGATGGTCGACGCGCCGGTGCTGCTGGTGTTTTGCGGCGATCTTCGGCGGGCGCAAAAGCTGTGCGAGCTGCGCGGGCATTCTTACGCACAAAACACCCTCGACAGCTTCATGAACGCTGCGGTCGACGCCGCCCTGGCGATGCAGGCCCTGCTCGCCGGCGCCGAGGCGGCGGGGCTCGGCGCCTGCTGCATCAGCCAGGTGCGCAAGCGGCTGCCGGAAGTCACCGAGCTGCTAAAATTGCCCGAGCTGGTATTTCCGGTCGCCGGGCTGGCGGCGGGCTGGCCGGACGAAGCGCGCGATGTCACCCGCCGCCTACCGCCGGCAGTGGTGGTCCATCGCGACGCCTATGACGATAGCGACCTCGCAGCCGAAATTGACGGCTACGACCAGCGCCGCCACCAAGCCCGACCGTTCGCCAGCCAGATCAAGCCGGACAAGTT
>JBFKGW010000572.1:0-1959 GCA_041633145.1 Alphaproteobacteria bacterium | reverse complement strand
TGAAAAAGCGCGAGCGCAACTGCCAGGTGGTGCGCCGGCGCGGCCGCATCTATGTGATCAACAAGCGAAACCCGCGTTTCAAGGCGCGCCAGGGTTAGCGACTGCCATTGATTTCTCGCGGTTTGCCCGCGATGTTAAAACCGCGCTTGGCGCGGTTTTTTGTTGCCGGCTGGGCGCTTATAGTTGGTGGAACGACCGTTAGGGGTTTGCAACGATGAAGATGCCCGATCCGGATCAAGCGGTATTGGCACGGCGCGCCGAGATCGCCGCGGCGCTGCGCAAGATCGTGCGCGACGAGTGCGTGATTTCCGAAGAGAAGGAGCTGGCGGTCTACGAATCCGACGGTCTAACCGCCTACCACCAACTGCCGATGATCGTCGTGCTGCCGGAGACGACAGAACAGATCAGCCAAGTTTTGGCCTACTGCCTGCAAAACAAAGTAAAGATCGTGCCGCGCGGCGCCGGCACGTCGCTATCGGGCGGGGCGCTGCCGCTGGCCGACGGCGTTACGCTGGGGCTGGGCAAGTTCAACCGCATCCTCGAGATTGACTACGACAACCGCTGCGCGCGGGTGCAGCCGGGGGTGACCAATCTGGCGATCTCCGATGCGGTCGATGGCGAAGGTTTCTATTACGCGCCCGACCCGTCGAGCCAGATCGCCTGCACCATCGGCGGCAACGTGGCGGAAAATTCCGGCGGCGTGCATTGCCTGAAATACGGCCTCACCACCAACAATATTCTCGGCCTCGAGATGGTCCTGCCCGATGGCGAAATCCTGCGCCTCGGCGGCAAGCACATGGACAGCGAAGGCTACGATCTGCTGGGCCTGATGACCGGCTCGGAGGGCCTGCTTGGCATCATCACCGAGGTCACGGTGCGCATCCTGCCCAAGCCGACGACGGCGCGCGCGCTGATGATCGGCTTCGAGACGTCCGAGGCGAGCGGCCAGTGCGTCGCCAATATCATCAGCGACGGCATCATCCCCGGCGGTATGGAAATGATGGACGGGCCGGCGATCAAGGCCGCCGAGGCCTTCGTCCAAGTGGGCTATCCGCTCGACGTCGGCGCTTTGCTGCTGGTCGAACTCGACGGCCCGCCCGCCGAGGTCGACTACCTGATCGAGCGGGTGCGCAAGATCGCCGACGATCTGGGCGCCGTCTCGATCCGGGTCAGTCAAAACGAAGAGGAACGCCTGCAGTTCTGGGCCGGCCGCAAGGCGGCGTTTCCCGCGATCGGCCGCCTGACCCCAGACTATTACTGCATGGACGGCACCATCCCGCGCCACCGCCTGCCCGAGGTGCTGGCGCGCATGGCCGAGATGTCGAAGAAGTACGATTTGGGCGTCGCTAACGTGTTTCACGCCGGCGACGGCAATCTGCATCCGCTGATCATGTACGACGCCAACAATCCGGGCGAGCTGGAGCGGGCCGAGGATTTCGGCGCCGACATCCTGCGTCTGTGCGTCGAGGTCGGCGGCGTGCTGACCGGCGAGCACGGCGTCGGCGTCGAAAAACGCGATCTGATGGGCGAAATGTTCTCCGAAGAGGATTTGAACCAGCAGCAGCGGCTCAAATGCGCCTTCGATCCGCAGCAACTGCTCAATCCGGGCAAGGTATTCCCGACGCTGCACCGGTGCGCCGAGCTCGGCCGTATGCACATCCATCGCGGCCAGATGCGGTTCCCCGACTTGCCGCGGTTCTAAGACGTGACGGAAGTCCTGCAACCGGCCGACGCCGCGCAGGTGGCCGAGACCATTGCCTGGGCGGTCGGCGAGGAAATCCCGCTGGAGATCGCCGGCACGGCAACCAAGCGCGGGCTCGGCCGGCCGCTGATCGGGCCCCATGGCGGCGAGGGCAACCGCATCATCGGCCACACGCTCGACCTGTCGCGCTTGAGCGGCATCACTCTGTATGAGCCGGAAGAGCTGGTGTTGCGCGCCGGCGCCGGTACGCCGCTCGC
>JBFKGW010000571.1:0-1965 GCA_041633145.1 Alphaproteobacteria bacterium | reverse complement strand
TGGTGATACCCAACAATGCCGACCCGGCGAGCTATGCCATCGGCGACGAAGCCTATGTTGGCGATGGCACGCTGGCGAATTCGCAGTTTCTCGATGGACTAGGCGTCGATGAAGCCAAACGCACGGCGATCGAGCGCCTGGAGGCCGGCCACTGCGGCGAAGGTACAGTGAATTATCGGCTGCGCGATTGGCTGGTTTCGCGCCAGCGCTATTGGGGCTGTCCGATCCCGGCCATCCATTGCGGCGACTGCGGCGTGGTGCCGGTGCCGCGTGCCGACTTGCCGGTAACGCTGCCCAAGGACATCGACTTCTCCGCGCCAGGCAACCCGCTCGACCGCCATCCAAGCTGGAAGAACGTCGACTGTCCGTCCTGCGGCAAACCGGCGCAACGCGACACCGACACCTTCGACACCTTCATGGATTCCTCTTGGTATTTTGCCCGGTTTTGCTCGCCCGGCGCCGATGTGCCGGTGGACGGCGCGGCAGCAAAATATTGGCTGCCGGTCGATCAGTATATCGGCGGCATCGAGCATGCGATCTTGCACTTGCTCTATTCGCGCTTTTTCATGCGCGCCATGCACCAAAGCGGCCACATCGAAATCGACGAACCCTTCGACGGACTGTTCACGCAAGGGATGGTCAACCACGCGACTTTTCGCGACGCCGACGGCAACTGGATCGAACCGCAGAACGTCGCTTGGCAGGCAAACGGCGGCGCCACGCGCGCCGACACCGGCGTCTCGGTCGAGATCGGCCGGGTCGAGAAAATGTCCAAGTCGAAGAAGAACACCGTCGACCCGACCGACGTAATCGAACATTACGGCGCGGATACGGCGCGGTGGTTCATTTTGTCGGACAGCCCTCCCGACCGCGACATGGAGTGGACCGACGCCGGTGTGCAAGGCGCGTTTCGCTACGTCAATCGCGTCGCCCGTCTGGTCGAAGACCATCTGAACGAATTGCCGGCGCCCGATGCGCCCCTACCGGGCGACGCATCGAACGACGCGATACGGTTGCGCCAGACCAGCCATAAAACAATCGCCGGCGTAACCGAAGATTACGAGCGCTTTCATTTCAATAAATCGGTGGCCCGCTTGTATGAACTGACCAACGCCATTTCGGCGTTCGATGGGGTCGAAAACGACGCCGGCGGCGCCTGGGCCATGCGCGAGGCACTCGAGACGCTGGTGCGGTTGCTCGGTCCGATGATGCCGCATCTCGGCGAGGAGATGTGGCGCCAGCTTGGCCACGAAACACCGTTGGCCGATACGCCGTGGCCGGAAGCCGACGACGCACTCACGGTCGACGACACGGTCACTGTGGCCGTGCAAGTGCGCGGCAAGCTGCGCGGCACTATCGACGTACCCGCCGGGGCCGACGAAGATATCGTTGTTGCTGCAGCGCGGGCGGTTCCGAACGTTGCTTCGACAATTGGCGACAAAGAGGTGCGGAAAGTCGTCTTCGTCCCCGACAAACTGGTGAATTTCGTTGTTTAGACTGTGGATCATCGCAGGGGTGATGGTACTGATCACCGGTTGCGGCTTTGAACCGCTACATGGACGCCCGGAAACCGGCAATCAGACAACGACGGCGCTAAGTCAAGTTTCCGTGCACCCGATTCCCGAACGGTTGGGTCAATTGCTACGCATCGAATTGACCAATCAGCTCACCCCGTTGGGCCCGCCCAAAGCGCCCGCCTATGTGCTTAACGTCAGCGTTAAAGAGGTGACACGCAAACTCGGCGTCCGCAAGGATGCCACTGCGACACGCGCAAATTTGGTGATGACCGCGAAGTTTGTCCTAACCGACACGCAAACAAACCAGAGCTTGTTCAGCGGGTCGGTGCAATCGATCAACAGCTACAATATTCTCGACGCCGATTTCGCCACGCTCACCGCGGAAGCCGACGCCCGCCGTCGCGGTACGCGCGATCTGGCGACGGAGATCGGAACTCGGTTGGGGATC
>JBFKGW010000570.1:0-1966 GCA_041633145.1 Alphaproteobacteria bacterium | reverse complement strand
GCGATCGGCGAATCGCAAACCGCGTTCTGGATCATCACCGTCATTTCATTGGTACTCGGTGTGTTGATCATCGTGCCGATCGGCGGCGCCGACATGCCGGTCGTTGTATCGATGCTGAACTCCTACTCGGGCTGGGCCGCTGCCGGTATCGGCTTCACCTTGGGCAATCCGCTGCTGATCGTGACCGGCGCACTGGTCGGTTCGTCCGGCGCCATCCTTAGCTACATCATGTGCCGGGGTATGAACCGCTCGTTCGTGAATGTCATTCTCGGCGGCTTTGGCGGCGAGACTGCCGGGCCGGCCGCCGATATGGGCGATCGGGTCGTCAAGCAAGGCGCAGCGGCCGACGCCGCCTTTATCATGGAGCAGGCTGACTCGGTGATCATCATACCGGGTTACGGCATGGCGGTTGCCCAAGCGCAGCATTCGCTGGCCGAGATGGCCAACCTGCTCGGCGAACGCGGCGTCCAGGTACGCTACGCCATCCATCCGGTCGCTGGGCGGATGCCGGGGCACATGAACGTGCTGCTCGCGGAGGCAAACGTACCTTACGAAGACGTGCTCGAACTCGACGAGATCAACCATGATTTCTCGACCACCGAAGTGACCTTCGTGATCGGCGCCAACGATATCGTCAATCCTGCCGCCAAGACCGACGAATCGAGCCCGATCTACGGTATGCCGGTAATGAACGCCGAAGAATCGGGCACGGTCCTGGTGGTCAAGCGCTCAATGGCGTCGGGCTACGCCGGCATTGATAACCCGCTGTTCTACAAAGACAACACCATGATGCTGTTCGGCGACGCCAAGAAGATGTGCGAGGACATCGTTAAGACGCTGCAGGGCGGTGGACATTAGGCTTCGCAGGGACCTCGCGGCAGTACCGCCCGCAATAAGACAAGCGAAATCGTCTCAGGACCCGATGTGGGTCCCAAGGCGTTCAGATGGTATTTATCAGGGATCGAAGCTTAGCCGCAGATCGCCGTACTACGGCGCTGGCTAGTAGCCTTCGCGTTCCTTGCGCTTGCGGGCCAGTTTGCGGGCCCGGCGGACAGCTTCCGCTTTCTCCCGCGCGCGTTTCTCCGACGGCTTTTCATAGCTGCGCCGAAGCTTCATCTCACGGAAGACACCCTCGCGCTGCATTTTTTTCTTCAGCGCCTTTAGGGCCTGGTCGACGTTGTTATCACGGACAACGACTTGAACGATGGGGCTCACCTCCTTTCGCGTTCGTTTGAGCCTTCAATTTCGCGCCATACTGCGCGAGCGGCGGGTTCTAACATAGAGCCCCCGGTATGCCAATACTGGCGACCGACTGCAGCCTAAGGAGATCGCAGCGATTTACGTTATCGAATCGTTAACGATCGTCGACAAATGTGTCTGATCCGTTGCGACAATTCCCTTGAACGCATGGCTATGGGGTTACTACAAACCGGTGCACGGTCGACCGAACCGCGGCAAACGGCGTGCCGATTGCGGACACAAACCATGGCCAAACGATCGAAGGCGAAAAGGACCAACGGCTCGGGCGCCGACTCCCGCCGCGGCGCGCCGGCGACCGTGTCCGGCCGCATCCGACGCCGGCCCGCGGCGCCTGTTGTCGCCAGCCATTTTTGGCCACCAGTCAAACCGGGACAACGCCCCACCGTATTCGACCTCGCGGCCTATTTTGCCGAGACCGAGCGCTGGCCGGCCGAGCGGTTGGTCGCCGCACAGCTGCGGCAGGCGCGCGAACTGATCCACTACGCGCAGAAAATGACCCCGTTCTACAAAGACCGTTTGGCAGATACGGTTGCCGCGTCGGCCGACGGACTAACGGCAGAGGCGTTTGCCGAGGTCCCTCTTCTCACTCGCGAAGAAGTCCAGGCCGCCAAAGAGTCTTTGTTTAGCAAACAATTGCCGCGTGGCCATGGATCCGCGTTCGACCTCCACACCAGCGGCTCGAGCGGCCAGCCGCTGCGCGTTCGAT
>JBFKGW010000569.1:0-1978 GCA_041633145.1 Alphaproteobacteria bacterium | reverse complement strand
GCATCAGACGCGAATAGCCGACCACATCTGCAGCTAGGATGGCGGCAAGCCTTCTCTGAACGCGTTGTTCGGCCATTGCCTGGCCATTCCCCGTTATTTTCTAAAAAAAAAGTGTAGGTTGCGTGAGCGATGGTGTCCATCTGCGCACAAAAGCTCTGCGCGCGCCGGCACCAATTTATCGTCTCAGGTTTCGTCCCTGGGTTATTCAACGGGCCAGTTGTAAGCGGTCTCTGCACGCCATAGTATCGCGGCGCCAATCCGCCCTCAGCACGTGTCAGGCGGATTTCGGATTCGTTCAGGGAGAGAAGCACAATGCGGATTTTTGTTCTTGGGTTGGTACTTGCGCTTACGCAGATAACTGCCGGCGCGGCGGCCGAACTGACCGGGACGTTGAAGCGGATCAACGATGCCGGCCAGATCAACCTCGGCTTTCGTGAAGCCGAACCGCCGATGTCCTTTCGCGACAAGGATGGAAGGCCGATTGGCTACTCGATCGACCTTTGCAATCGCATCGCGACCGCGGTTAAACAGAAGTTGGGCCGAACCGATATCGCGGTAAATTATGTTCCGGTGACCGCCGAGAACCGCTTCTCTTCGATTGAGTCGGGAAGCATCGATCTTTTGTGCGGTGCGACAACCAAGACGCTCGGCAGGTCCGAGCGTGTCGGCTTCACGCAGCTCACCTTTGTGACCGGCGGGTCCTTGTTGAGCTTAAGCGAAAGCAAGATTCCCAATGTTTCCGGTCTCCAGGGCAAAAAAGTTGCCGTCGTGTCCAACACCACCACCATCGATGCGTTGAAAAGCCGGCTCGACAAGACCCTCGTCGATACCGAAGTGGTGCCGGTGTCATCGGCAACCGAAGGCATGGAACTGTTGGATGGCGGCAAGGTCGACGCGTTTTCCTCCGATCAGGTCGTACTCATCGGCCAAGTGATCGCACGGCAAAAACCGAAAGATTACTTTCTGTCCGGCGAACTGTTCTCGTTCGAGCCGTTTGCGCTGGCGATGCAGCGCGGCGACGCGGATTTCCAGCTCGTCGCCGACCGGGCGCTGTCGCAACTCAACCGCAGCGGTCAGATTGTCGGGATTTATCGCAAGTGGTTTGGCCGATTTGCCAAAGAACCGCCGGACGCGCTGAAGGCGCTGTTTCAACTGAACGCGACGCCCGAATAATCCCCAGCGGAATGCGTCTTGCGGTTCGCCAGCTCCATTTGGCATTCGCACGCCGAACTAGTACCTTCCCAACGCGTGTACCGACAATCGGGCGTGCCGTGATATAAAAGAATACCGGGAGGCGGATCGCCGCTCCCACCTGTGTGGGCGGTGGAACCTGGAGGACCGAATGACCTTCGCTGATGTCTTGGCCTTTTTGACCACCCAAATTTTCTGGGTTTTCTTCTTTTTGCCGTTCGCCATCATGTTCTTAGCCATGCTGGTGCAAATGGCGATCCGGTCGAAAAGCTATGCCGCCGGCGCGATTCCGTGGGACGACACCCAGCGCGAAGCGTACATTTCCGCGGTTATCGCGGCGATCGTCACCGTCATCGTAACCGTGGTCATCGGCGGGCCGGAAGTCTTCGTGTTGTTCTGGCGGCCCCTCATCACCACCGTGATCGTGCTCCCGATCGGGTTTGCTGCCGCGCTGATCGCGTTTGGCGTCTGGCGCGCGATGCGGAAGTAACCGCTTTAGGCCTAGTCGACCCTGGCGTAACCGGCCTCGTCGAGGCTGCCGGCGCCGGTCAAGACGTTGAAAATTTCCAGCGTCGTTGCGCTGTCTTCATTGCGCAGCCAGTGCGCGGTGCCCTTCGGCACAAAGACAAAATGGCCTTCGCGCACTTGGAACTGGTCGCCGTTCGAACCGGCAACCCCGCGGCCGCCGGCCACATAGTAGACCTGTTCGCATTTGTCGCAGCGATAGGGCGCCAGCCCGCCACCCGGCGCCAGGCGTAAATTTACCAGCGCGTTGGCGCTGCCGTTG
>JBFKGW010000568.1:0-1996 GCA_041633145.1 Alphaproteobacteria bacterium | reverse complement strand
GGGAATTCTTGCGCTAGGTCGCGCCGGTCAGCGGTTATCTTCGAGGATGACGTTGAGCACGGCCGGCTTGCCGTCGGCCACCGCGGCGAGCGCGTCATCGATGGCGCCCGGCAGCTCGGCCATCGCCTCGACGCGCCGCCCAAAGCCCCCGAAAGGCTGCGCGATTTCGGCGTAATCGAAATCGGTCAGCGGCTGGCCGGGCCAAATGCCGCTCTGGGCACCGACCCCTTCCGGGTAGTAGTCCCGCTGGTTGAACTTCATCGCCGAATAGCCGCCATCGTTGAAAACTACAGTCAGGGTCGGCAGGTTTTCGTGCTGCGCCAGGGCGAAGGCCTGGACCACTGGGTTGTACATGAAGGTGCCGTCGCCCATCACCGAGATCACGGTGCGATCCGGCGCCCCCAGTTTGATCCCCAGCGCCTGGCCGAGCGCCTGGCCGAGACCGCCATGGGAGCGGAAATAGCTGTTCGCGCCGCCGGTGCCCAGGTGGTTGAGAACGGTGCCGCGGTGGGTAATCGTTTCGTCCATGAAAATAGTGTCGTCGGGCGCCGCAGCGCTGAGCGCGGCACACAACGCGATCGGCGAAATGGTGTCTTTCGCCGCGTCCTCCGCCTCCTTGGCGCGTTGCGCGGCGATCCGTTCCTCGTGCGCCGCCGCCCAACGGGCATGCCGGTCGGCCACCGCCGCGGCGTCGACCCCGGCGGCACGAACGGCCTCGACGAGCAGACCCAAGGTCGTCGCCGTATCACCCTCAAGAAACAGATCTGCCTGGTTGGGCTGGTAGACGACCGTCGGCCGGAACGGGGTCTCGTCGATCGCAACCAACTTGGCCTTCTCCGGCCGGTGGCTCGGCGGGTACCAGGGCGCGGTGCAGCACAGAGTCAGCACCAGGTCGGCCTCGTCGATCAGGGCCGGACGGTGGAAGCCCTGATGGAGCGGGTGATCTTTGGGGAAGTTGGCGAACATAGACCAGCGGCCCTCGACCACCGGGATCGCCAGCAGTTCGGCCAGCGCGACCAGCGCCGTGTGCGCTGCCGGATCGCGCCCCGACAATTCGGCGACGATCGCGGGATTCTTACTCGCCACCAGCATTTCCGCGACTTTCTCGATATCGGCGGGTGCCGCGGCGGTTTTCGGCGCCGGTGGTGCCTCGCGCAGATCGGTTGGCGGCTCCCAGAGTTGCCCCATGGTCTCAATGGGCACCGCCATATAGACCGGACCCGGTGGCGTGCGCTGCGCCATTTCGCCGGCGCTGACCACCTGCTGGAACATGGTCGACACGCTGCCGGCCTGGTTGGCCCATTTGACGATCGGCTCGACCAGCCGGTGCGGGCCGCCGACCACGCTCAACAGCGATTGCCACTGCGCGCCCGGATCGAACGTCGGATCGTCGCCGTAGCTGAGCGACTCGCCCGAGACGATGAGCATCGGCACGCCCTGTCGATAGGCGGCGTCAATCCCCATCGCACCCTGCAGCAGGCCGACGCCGGTATGCAGCATCACCGCCTGCATGCGCCCGGTGACCGAGGTGTAGCCGGTGGCCAGGTTGACCGCGAGCGTTTCGTGCGCGCAGGTGAGATAGGTCGGCCCCGGCGTGTTGGACAGCTTCTGGCGACCAAGCGCTTCCCAGACCGCACCCCATTCCGAGCCCGGCGACGACATCACATAATCGACTCCCAGGCTGCGAAACGCCTGCAGGATGGCTTCTCCGCCGTCTGATTGATTTCTCATCGAACTTCTTCCTTCCTCAAACCCGGTGCCTCTTCAGCGGTCGCCGAACGTAGCCTACAATGTAACCCGCCAAGTCGGACATAATAACCGCGGCGCCCACGCTGCACCAACCCGCCCGATGTCGAGAACCGATGACAATCGCTGATCCAAACCCTTTGCATCCCGCCGCGCAAGCCCTTGCCGGCCTCAAGGTCGTCGAATGCGCCACCGTCATTGCGGCACCGTTGTGCGGCCGGCTGCTGGCCGACTTCGGCGCCGAGGTCAT
>JBFKGW010000567.1:0-1997 GCA_041633145.1 Alphaproteobacteria bacterium | reverse complement strand
ACTTTGGGCATGGCGCCGCTTTTGCCGCGCCGAACCAGTTTGAATGGGCGCGCAATTCCGGTTGCGTCATTTGCTTGGCGCAGTGCGGGCAGGTCTTGAGCAAACCCATCTAGGCGCGCGCCCAGTGGTAGTGGCCGAGCGTCAGGACGATGCCGGCAAGCACCAGGTGAAAGACTGCCGGCAGGCTGGCGGCGAACCACGGGCTGTCGGCCAAGACCGTCAATCCGGCGATAAGCCGAAACGCCATCGAGATAAAGTAGAGCGCGCCCAGGCCGAGCAGCCAGACGGCCCATTTGCGCTGCGGCTGCACATCGCCGCGCGCCAGCTTGCGGATCACCTCCACCACGGCGGCGACGATAATCACCTGGACGATGAGTAGCACCGCGTAGGGCAGGCCACCGGCAGCCCAAGCTTCGAACGGCGGCAGCCACGGCACGTCGGAAATAGCCTGCATCATCTGGGCGAGGACGCGCAGCGCGAAAGCGGTCAACAGCACCGACAGCACGGTCACGTGGGGTCGATTTTGAATGTCGTCTACCATCCATACGATCCGATTGGATATTGATCGCCTGCTTACGGTCGGTCGAATGGCAGGCAATTTCAAGGGGTTGAATGGGCTTAGGCAAGCTAAGGGTTGTCGAGGCGGACTAATCGGCTAAGCTCGCTTTCGATGAGCAGCGATCCAACACCCTTATCGCTCGACGCGTTCACCGCGACGCTGGGCGACGACGCGCCGCCTGCCGGGCTCGATAACGCGCTGCGGGCGTTGTGGTACGAGGCCCGCGCCGACGGGCCGGGCGGGACGCGTTCAGAGGGTTATTCGGACGAGATGCCGGCCGATTGGAAGACCGCGCACCATCTGGTTCAGCGCCAGCGCGACGAATATGGGCGCTGGGTGCACGGCTATCTGCACCGCCTCGAGGGTGACGACGATAACGCGGCGGGCTGGTACGAGCGCGCCGGCCAGCCATTTCCCGGGCTGTCGTTTGCCGACGAATGGGCGCAGATCGTCACAGCGTTACTAGCTCGTTAGAGTTCGGGGGGGCCGGCACCGCCGCGTGGCACTTGCGTGGCGGCGGCCTTCACAAATCGGTGACGCCACGCCCGTCTTGGTTGTCGCGCGAAACCACCACCGATAACGTTGGACAAAATCCACCTTCACGGGGAGAGAGCCCAATGCCGTTTCTGCGCACCCT
Organism: Alphaproteobacteria bacterium; assembly: GCA_041633145.1. Lineage (GTDB taxonomy): Bacteria > Pseudomonadota > Alphaproteobacteria > UBA6615 > UBA6615 > JBFKGW01. The sequence continues at coordinate 801 of JBFKGW010000567.1, read as the reverse complement.
GTCTGCGTTTGCCGCCTTGTCGACCACGGCGATTTCGTTCCTTGTTGCCGGACCGGCGCTGGCCCAGGGCCAGGCGCCGCGGATCTCTCAGGTTACCGAGGGGATCCATGTCATCATGGGCCGCGGCGGCAATATCGGCGTGTCGGCCGGCGAGGACGGCGTGTTCATGATCGACGATCAGTTCGCGCCGGTCACCGACCAGTTGCGCGAACTGATCGCCGGGGTTTCCGACCAGCCGATCCGCTTTTTGCTCAACACCCATTTCCACGGCGACCATACCGGCGGCAACGAGAACCTGGGCGCGGCCGGGGTGACCATCTTCGCCCACGACAATGTGCGCGCGCGGTTGCTCGGGCAGGGCGCGCCGAAGGCGGCGCTGCCGGTGGTCACCTTCAACGACACCACCACGTTTCACATGAACGGCCAGACCATCCATGTGTTCCACGCCAGCGGCGCGCACACCGACGGCGATGCGATGATCCATTTCCGCGAGGCCGACGTGATTCACATGGGCGACACCTATTTCAACGGCTTCTATCCGTTCATCGATGTCAACGCGGGCGGTTCGCTGGCGGGCACCCTGGCGGCGGTCGATACGGTATTGGCGCTGGCCGGCGACAACACCCGCATCATCCCCGGCCATGGGCCGATGTCGAACAAGGCCGAGCTGATGGCCTATCGCGGCATGTTGATCGCCGCGCGCGACGGCATCCAGCCGATGGTCGCCGACGGCAAGACCGTGGAACAGGTCATCGCCGCCAAGCCGACCGCCGCGCTCGACGGCGAGTGGGGCGACGGCTT
>JBFKGW010000566.1:0-2017 GCA_041633145.1 Alphaproteobacteria bacterium | reverse complement strand
GGTCGCCTTGGCGACGAATGGGACGGTGCGGCTGGCCCGCGGGTTGACCTCGATGAGGTAGACCTCGTCGTCCTTGACCGCGAATTGCACGTTCATCAAACCGACGACGTTCAATGCGCGCGCCAACGCGGCGGTCTGTCGGCGAATTTCATCGAGCACCGCCTCGCACAGCGAAAACGGCGGCAGCGAGCAGGCGCTGTCGCCGCTGTGAATGCCCGCTTCTTCGATGTGCTCCAAGATGCCGGCGACATAGATATCGCCGCCGGTGTCGCACAGCGCGTCAACATCGACCTCGGTGGCGTCCTGTAGAAAGCTATCGAGCAGCACCGGGCTGTCGCCGGAGACTTTGACCGCCTCGCTGATGTAGCGCACCACACCGTCCATATCGTGCACGATTTCCATGGCGCGGCCGCCAAGCACGTAGGACGGCCGGATCAGCAGCGGGAACGTCAGCGTTTGCGCCACCGCGAGCGCTTCCTCGGCGCTGGTGGCGATACCGTTGTCGGGTTGCCGCAGACCCAGCTCGCGCAGCATTTCCTGGAAGCGTTTGCGGTCTTCCGCGAGGTCGATGGCGTCGGGCGAGGTGCCGAGAATTGGGATCTCGGCGGCTTCCAGCGCGTGCGCCAGCTTGAGCGGGGTCTGCCCGCCGAATTGCACGATCACGCCTTTCAGCGTGCCGGCCTGCTGTTCGACGCGGCAGATTTCCACCACGTCTTCGGCGGTCAACGGCTCGAAATAGAGCCGGTCCGAGGTGTCGTAATCGGTCGACACGGTTTCCGGGTTGCAGTTGACCATGATGGTCTCGTAGCCCGCTTCGGCGAGTGCGAAGACGGCATGGACGCAGCAGTAATCGAATTCAATGCCCTGGCCGATCCGGTTGGGGCCGCCGCCGAGAATAATGATCTTCTCGCGTTCGCTCGGCCACGCTTCGCTTTCGCCCGGCTGAACGGAATCGCCTTCGTAGGCCGAGTACATATACGGCGTCTGGCTGGGAAACTCGGCCGCGCAGGTGTCGATGCGTTTGAACACCGGCGCCAGCGACCGGCTCCGGCGCAGATCGGCGACCGCGCTCTCCGCTTGACCACTCAGTTCGGCTAGGCGGGCGTCGGAAAAGCCCATTTGCTTCAAGGCCAATAGGGCGTCGTAATCGTCCGGCAGCCCGTCGGCGCGGATCTGCGCCTCGGCGTCGACGATGCCGGCGATCTGCTCCAGGAACCAGGGATCGTAGTGGGTGACCCGGTGGACTTCATCGACTGGCACGCCGAGGCGCAGCGCCTGGGCGATAATCAGCAGGCGGTCCGGTGTCGGCTGTCCCAGGGCGGCGCGCACGGCGTCCGGTTCGTAGGCCCGCTCGCCGCCGGTTTCGGCGCCGGGAATCTCGATCTCGTTGAGGCCGGTGAGCCCGGTCTCCATCGAGCGGAACGCCTTTTGCAGGCTTTCCGGGAAGGTACGGCCGATCGCCATCGCCTCGCCGACCGACTTCATCGAGGTGGTGAGCAGCGGCTCGGTGCCGGGAAATTTCTCAAAAGTGAAGCGCGGCATCTTGGTGACGACATAGTCGATCGTCGGCTCGAAACTGGCCGGCGTGACGCCGGTAATGTCGTTGCTCAGCTCGTCCAGCGTGTAGCCGACGGCCAACTTGGCCGCCACCTTGGCGATCGGAAACCCGGTCGCCTTCGAGGCCAGCGCCGACGAGCGGCTGACCCGCGGGTTCATCTCGATCACCACCATGCGCCCGGTGCCCGGATGCACCGCGAACTGAACGTTGGAGCCGCCGGTGTCGACGCCGATCTCGCGCAGGCACGCGATCGAGGCGTCGCGCATGATCTGATATTCTTTGTCGGTCAGGGTCAGCGCCGGCGCCACCGTAATCGAATCGCCGGTGTGCACGCCCATCGGGTCGATGTTTTCGATCGAACACACGATAATGCAGTTGTCGGCGCAGTCGCGCACCACCTCCATCTCGAATTCTTTCCACCCCAGCACCGACTCCTCGACCAGCACCTGGTTGACCGGC
>JBFKGW010000565.1:0-2026 GCA_041633145.1 Alphaproteobacteria bacterium | reverse complement strand
CGGCGACGATGGTCACCGGCATGTCGCCGGTGCGCCAGACGTCGGTCGACGCCTGGGTGTTCTGCGGATTGATATGAACGAACGGCGCCGGCCCGTCCGATAATACAACTGCCTTACCGTTCGCGTCGTGGCCGGTCACCACCCGCCGCACATGGCCGTCCATTTTTGCCTCCCCTGTTGTGCCCCGGAGTCGATCGGGTTCGAGCCTGCACCCTAGGGTCCGGGCCGCGGGCTGACAATGCGCACGCCATAATGCGCTTGGCGTATGGCAGCCCTGCACGCTTTGCCGCCGAGCGGGCCTTGCGCCGGGCCGCGTTTGCCGTCACTAACTATTCGCTCACGCTAGCAACGCGTTGGGGGCCGGGGCGATCCGCCGTCGCGGCGAGAGGGGAGCACTTGTGTGACGAGCGCCGCCGAACAGCGATTTGGCGCCGGCCTGTGGCCGTGGGCGTTTTTGGTGACGGCGGCCGTCGTCGTTTCCACCAACCATGTGCTGGGCCGTTACGTCAGCGGTGAGATTCCGCCGATGGGCCTCGCCTTCTGGCGCATCGCCGTGGGCGCGGCGGTGTTGCTGCCGTTCGCCTGGCGCGACCTGCTGCTGCAGCGGAAAGTCATCCTGCGCCACTGGAAATTGTTTACGGTGCTGGCCATTGCGTTCATGCCGCTGGGCAACGCGACTGTCTATCTGGGTTATAATTTCACCACGGCGATCAACGGCGGCGTCATTGCCACCGCCCAGCCAGCGCTCACGGTGATTTTCGCCTGGCTGATTCTGCGTCACACGATCAACCGCAAACAGGCACTCGGCATCGCCGTTGCGGCGTTCGGCGTTCTGGTGATTCTATCGCGCGGTGATCCGCTGGCGTTGGGTGCGCTGTCGTTTGGCGGCGGCGATTTACTGCTGCTCGTCGGCACGACGTCGTTTGCGTTCTACACGGTGATGTTGCGCCGCGTGCCGGCGGTCATCGGGCCGATGCTCATTTTGATCGTCATCCAATTCTTCGGCATGGTCGTGCTGGCGCCGTTCTACCTTTATGAAACGATCACCTACCTGCCGGTACCGATCACCACCCAATCGCTGCTGGTGATTGCCTGGGTCGGCACCGCCATCGCCGTCGTCGCGGTGGGCTTAAGCAATCTGGCGGTACTCGCCCTGGGGCCCGCCAAGGCCAGCGTTGCTCATTATTTGCGGGCGCTGTCGACCGCCACGCTGGCGATCCTCGTCCTTGGCGAGCGGCTGGAGCCGTTCCACCTCGTCGCGTTTGTGCTCGTGATTATCGGCGTCGTGCTGATGAGCCGCGGCCAGACTCCCGCCCGGCGCACCGCCGCGTCTTGAAGAGCCCGAACCGATCGGTCGGGCCTATTGCGGCAGGATCAAGTTAATGTCGATGGGCGCCGTCGGTTCGGCGTTTTGTTCGATCAATATCTGCGTTGCCCGCGGTCGATTTTGCCCGGCCGCATAGCCTTCCGGACGGTGCTTGATCGGTCCCGGGTGTGCCCGGATTGTCGGCGGCATCGGGTCGTTGGCAAATATCTGTGGCGGGCTGGCGACAAGCCATACCATCACGGCTACCGCGATCAGACTAACTGCGAAAACTTTCACCATCTGCGCAATCGACCATAGGGAGCTGAGTCGCGGCAAGTACGGATTTGCACAAGTACTTGTAACTCCAGACTCTTGTGACGTTGACGGCGGCCGACTCGCTTTGCTTGGCGGTTGCGCATAAACTAATTCCATTATGTCTCTCGCAAACGCTGATGCGGAGGTGAAGAGATCATGAAAGGCAAGCTCTACCGTCGTAACAAAGACGGCTACATCTACGAAGTCATCGGCCACGACGAAGTACCCGGGATTGGCGTTAGGTGGGTTCTGTGGAATGAGCGCGTCGGCGAACGACAGTTTGTTCCTGCAATTGAGCTGCAGCGGCAGGTTGGTTGGGAGCTGGTGGGAACGGCGGTCGGCGCTGAAACCGAAGCCAAGGAAGCTCCGCCTCGCGAGATGCCCGCGGCGTTGATGAAGTAGCGG
>JBFKGW010000564.1:0-2038 GCA_041633145.1 Alphaproteobacteria bacterium | reverse complement strand
GTGCGCGAGGCCGAAGCGGCCAACGCCAAGGTCGAGGGCCTGGTCGAGGCGGCGCAGAAGATCGGCGAGGTGGTCAGCCTGATCAACGACATCGCCGACCAGACCAACCTGCTGGCGCTCAACGCCACCATCGAGGCGGCGCGCGCCGGCGAGGCCGGCAAGGGTTTCGCCGTAGTCGCCTCGGAGGTCAAGTCGCTGGCCAGCCAAACGGGCCAGGCGACCGAGGAGATCGGCGGCCAGATCGCGGCCATTCAGGCCTCAACCACCGATGCGGCGACCACGATCGAAGCGATCGCCAAGACAATTGGTGAGATCAGCGAGGTGGCGACCACGGTCGCCTCGGCGGTCGAGGAGCAGGACGCGGCGACCCGCGAGATCGCCGGCAACATCCAGCAGGCGGCGACCGGGACGCAGAACGTCTCGACGAATATCGCCGAGGTTTCGCGCGGTGTACAAGAGACCGGTTCGGCCGCCTCCCAGGTGCTGGGTGCGTCACAGCAACTGTCGCAACAAGCCGCCGATCTGCAACAGGCCATTGCCGGCTTCCTCGACAACGTCAAAGCCGCCTGAGCCAACACCAGAAAACGTTCTGAAAAAGGGCCACCGAGCATGGTGGCCCTTTCTGATTCAGCGCGGGGCCTCATGCATTGGCTATCCCAACATGCAGCCGACAGGCTATGTCGTGGCGAGGCGTTGCCGCCGGCCGGGCGCGCGGGCTATAGTCGCAGCCACGGTCGGGACGTAGCGCAGTCTGGTAGCGCATCACACTGGGGGTGTGGGGGTCGCAGGTTCAAATCCTGCCGTCCCGACCAATCAATCCCAACAATCGAATTGGCCAAGCGGGCCGACGGCGAGGGCTCGCCGTTAGAGTTCGGTTTGCCTGGTCGCAAATAGCCGCGTATAGCGCAGCAGGCCGCTGTTGAGCAGGGTCACGCGGAGCGCCCAGCGTTCAGCCTCGGTGATCATTTCGCGCAAGGTGTCCCGGTTTGCGGCGTTCGCGCGCAACGACTCTTCGAGCGCAACCCAGCCATTGAGTACCAGCGCGACATAGCGGTCGCTCATGTCTTCGATGGTGCGCATGCGGAAGCGCGCCTTATTTTTGTTGAAGCCGCTATCCTTGAAGAGTTGCCGCCATTCGTTTTCGCTCAGCATCGAACCCTGCGCTCGCTCGCGCTCTAACCAAAGGTCGATCGCTTTGCCGCCGGCGCCCTCGGCCAAGGTAAAATCTGTGATGACCAGTTTGCCACCGTCCTTGAGAGCGTTCACACAGTGTTCGAGGAGTTTGGTCTTGTCGGCGAGCCGAAGCAAAATTTCTTGACCGAAAACGGCGTCGTACTTTCGATCGAACGCTTCACCGTCGTCGATCGACATGTTCTTAATTTTGACCCGCGACATGCCTTTGACCACGGCAGCTCTTTTCGCGCTCGCCGCGGCTAACTCAGGGTCGGGTTCGACACCGTCGATAAAGGCGCCGAACTGTTCCGCAATCAAGTTTGCGGGACCGCCCATGCCAGCGCCAAGGACGAGGACACTGGCTTTGGTGCCTAAACTCAGAGGTTTGGTGAGCTGATGGACGAAATCGGTGCCACCGGGCAACATGAAGCCTTTGCCCCACAAACGCTCCATTAAATCGATGCGCCAGTCGGCCCAATATACCGATGGGCCAGCGTCGGCAGGTTCAGTTTCGGCTGTATCGATGGCCGCTTGCTCGACGAGTTCGTCAATCCCATCAATATCCGCCAATGTTCGCTTGCCGAACCGGTCCAACAGACGCTGAATACCAGTTAGGCGCAGCGGTGCCGCAAGTCTCGACGAGTTGGATTGGGTTGCCGTCGTCATCTAATGTCTCTGCAACCAGCGTATTGCATACGCGCCACGCCATCGGTTTGGCTTAGTGCTGTTGCATATCAGGACGCCAGCAACTCCATGTGATTCACATAGCGGGGAAAATCGATCAGCCGTTACAAGGTTTCAAACAACTTATCGATGTCATCCTGGTCATTGCCTTCGCCCTCTAAGGCGGGACCCGACAGCAGGC
>JBFKGW010000563.1:0-2038 GCA_041633145.1 Alphaproteobacteria bacterium | reverse complement strand
GCGTTCCCGAAGGCTTCGAGGCGCAACATGACCAGATCTGGCAGAACACCATCGCCATCCTCAACGATGCTGGTTTTGGCGTCGAAGACATCGTTCGTATCAACGTCTACTCGACCGATCCCAACGGGCTGCCGCACGTCAAGGCGCACCGGGAGAAATACTTGAACCCGGGCCACACGCCGGCGTCGACCTGGCTGGTCATCAGTCAGCTCGCCAATCCCCAGTGGGTCGTCGAGATGGAGACCATCGCCGCCAAAGCGGACTGAACCTGCCGCCGGGAGCCGCTCGGTGTAGATCATGAGCGACGTGCACGAGAGCCGGTACGCCACCGGGATATGGCCTTACGTGATGATCGTCGCGGCGTCGTTCATTCTGGCGTCGAACCACATTGTCGGGCGCTCGGTCCAGGGCGATCTGCCACCGATGGGGCTGGGCTTCTGGCGCATCATGGTCGCCACTTTGGTGCTGCTACCCTTCTACGGGCGCTCGTTCATGGCCGCCTGGCCACTGATCCGCGCCAACTGGAAATTGTTCCTGGTGATGGGGGCAGCGCTGGCGCCGTTGGGCAACGCCGCCGTCTATCTCGCGTACAATTTCACCACCGCGATTAACGGCGGCATCGTCGCCACGGTGCAACCGGTGGCGACCGTTATCCTGTCGTACTTTCTGCTTGCCGACATAATCAACCGGGCGCAGGCGCTGGGCATCGCCATCGCCGCGTCCGGCGTTCTGGTCATTCTGTCGGCGGGCGATCTCAACGTGCTGCTGGGCTTCCGCCCCAATATCGGCGATCTGATCATGCTCGCCGCTATGTTCGGTTTCGCCCTACACAATGTCTTGTTGCGACGCCTGCCCAAGGGATTGCCTGGGCCGGTGATCCTGCTTGGTGTGCAGGTATTCGGCGCCATGGTGATCCTGCCGATCTATATCGTCGAGATGATCGTCTACAAGCCGATACCGCTGACCGGACAGGCTTTTGCCACGATTGCCTGGATCGGCGTCGTGGTCGGCGTATTCGCGGTCGGCTTTACCAACACGGCGGTGCTGGCGCTGGGCGCCAACAAGGCGAGCATGGCGAATTACATTCGCGCCGTGTTTACCACGGTGCTGGCGATCCTGATCCTCGGCGAGCAGTTCCAGGCCTTTCACGCAGTCGCCTTCGTGCTGGTCGTCGCCGGCATTATCTTGATGGGTCGCGGCCGTCGTGCCGCGTTGCCGGCGGAAGCGGCCGAGAAAACGTGATCGGTCGGGGCTGACCTGGGTCAATGCTGCGCTGACGAGGGCTTGCCAAGTATCTCGTAACGGTCGATGTGAAGGTGGTGAGAGACGAATGGCGGGCCGATTATGACCAGCGCGGCGGCTGATCGCGAAGAACCGACCGAGAATCAAGTGGTTCTTGGTGCGCGCGGGCTCACCAAGGTCTATCGCACCGGCGAGGTGGAAATCTGGGCGCTGCGCGGCGTCGATTTAGAACTCCGCGAGTCCGAATTGGTCGTCCTGGTGGGGCCGTCGGGCAGCGGTAAGTCGACCCTGCTCAATATTCTCGGCGGCCTCGACACGCCGACCGCGGGCCAGGTTTTCTTTCGTGGCGACGAGTTGACCGGCCGTGACGACGCGGCACTGACGCGCTTTCGCCGCGACCATGTCGGCTTCGTGTTTCAGTTCTACAATCTGATCCCGAGCCTGACGGCGGCGGAGAATGTCGCGCTGGTAACGGAAATCGCGCCGAAGCCGCTATCGCCAGGGGACGCCTTGGCGATGGTCGGGCTTGAGGCGCGCCTCGAACATTTTCCTGCCCAGCTGTCGGGCGGCGAACAACAGCGCGTCGCGATCGCGCGGGCGATCGCCAAGCAGCCCGATATCCTGCTGTGCGATGAGCCCACCGGCGCGCTCGACAGCACAACCGGCATCCTCGTTCTGGAGGCGATCGAGCAGGTCAACCGCGAACTCGGCACGACCACGGCGCTGATCACCCACAATACGGGAATCGGTGATATGGCGGACCGGGTGCTGTGTTTCGGCGACGGCAGGATCGTCG
>JBFKGW010000562.1:0-2070 GCA_041633145.1 Alphaproteobacteria bacterium | reverse complement strand
GTCAACCCCTCGACCCGCTCGCCCTGATACATGATCGTGCCCTTGGTGACCTCACCGCGCTCGGCCCGCAAGAGGTTGGAAATCGCCTTGAGCGTCGTCGTCTTGCCGGCGCCGTTGGCGCCCAACAGGGCGACGATACCACCGGCCGGTACCTCCAACGACACGCCCTTCAACACCAGAATGACGTGGTTGTAGATCACCTCGATATTGTTGACCGACAGCAGCGGCTCGGCGGTCTCGCCGGCAGCCTCGCCAGCCGGCGTGCTCAGGGCAGCGTCATTCATGGCAGCGGTACTCAAACTCCATCAGAAAACAAGCGGGCGGGGCCGCGAACGAACCCCGCCCACCCGAAATCAGCAACAATCAACCGCAACTGCGCGGTGTGATGTTGTTTTCCTTGGCGTACTGCGCCGCATCCTGCTCGATCAGCGGACGCACCACATCGGTCATCGCCGGGATCCAATCGGTCTTGATCTCCCACGCTTTGCCGTTCCACTGCTGGATCAGGATCGCCGGGTTGTCACCCTCATGGTTGTCGCAGGTAACGCGCACCGGCGGTGCCAAACCAGCGAGACCGAGCCGTTCGACGTCGGCCGCAGTCAGGTTCAAATTCTCGAGACCCCAGCGAACCTCTTCGCCGGTCATCACACGCTTGCCGAACTTGGCTTGCGCCGTGCGAACGGCTTCGACGACGTAGGCGGCATTGACGAGACCGCGGTTGTAGAGCACGCGGCCCTGGCGGTCGCCTTTACCGGCCGATTTGTTTTTCGCAAAAACGTGCGCATCGAGGTCCTTATAGATGGGGTAATTGGTGCCAACACCGTTGAAGGTCGCGGCCTTGTAGCCAATGGCGCCGTCACCAGCTGGTGTCACATCGGCCTCGTCGCCCGACCACCAGTTGCCGATGAATTTGTCCATCGGATACTTGATCGCGGCGGCTTCCTTGACCGCGGTCGAGTTCATCGCGCCCCAGCCCCACATGATCGCGTATTCAGGCTTGGAACGGCGGATCTGCAGCCAGATCGACTTCTGCTCGGTCATCGAACCGGTCGGCACCGGATACTTGTCGTAGGTGAAACCGAACTTGTCGGCCAACACATCGAGCGTCGGGATCGGCTCACGTCCATAAGGGTGGTCAAGATAGATAAAGGCGAAGTTCTTGCCTTTGAGCTTCTCAAGTCCGCCTTCCTCGTCGGCGATGTGCTGCACGACCGACGTCGCCTGGCTCCAATAGGTTGCCGGGAAGTTGAAGACGTACGGGAAAACGCGGCCGTCGGCAGCCGAAGTGCGGCCATAGCCCATCGACAGGATTGGCGTCTTATCGGCGGTCGCCTTCTCGATCAGCGCGTAAGTGATACCGGTCGAGTACGGGCTGATCGTCGTGGTGCCCTTACCGATGCGGTCGTAGCACTCGACGCCACGGTCTGTCTTATAAGCGGTGTCGCATTCGGTGAGGTTGAACTTCACGCCATTCACGCCGCCATCACGCTCGTTGACCATCGTGAAGTAGTCGGCATAACCGTCGGCGATCGAGATGCCGTTCGGCGCGAACGGCCCGGTCCGGTAGACCAGCGACGGGATCTCTTGCATATTCTGGGCCTGCGCCGACGTTGCCGCGACCGCGCCAAAGGCGATCACCGCGCCGACGGTGGCCAACATAAGTTGTCTAATCATCATTTCCTCCCTAGAAGACCTTCGAATCAGTCCGATACCGGCTGTTTCTATACCCGCGTGCCGGTAAATTTACGCAAGCTTAACACGGGGTTACCGTCACTCAACTCCGCAATTCGTTGTAGGCGCTCCTTCCCTAATCAGTACGTGCCCTACTCAGTACGGGAACGGCCACTGACGCAGCTTTTCCTTGGCGATCTCCCACAACCGCGCCAAGCCATGCGGCTCGACGATCAGGAAAAACACGATCAACGTGCCGAACACCATGAACTCGATGTGCGTGATCAGATCGGTTGGCAAATTGAGACCGAGCGCGGCCGGCGCCGCGTTGAGAAAGATCGGCAGCAGCGTAATAAACGCCGCGCCCAAAAAAGATCCAAGGATCGAGCCCAACCCGCC
>JBFKGW010000561.1:0-2076 GCA_041633145.1 Alphaproteobacteria bacterium | reverse complement strand
CAACCCAGTTTATAGACCGGGCTAAATCCCGCTCACCCCTGCTATGCAGCACAATGCGGACAGTCGTATTCGGGGTGTTCACCCTCGACGCAAATGCTTAATAGATAGTGATCACGTAAGCATTTTTATCGTGTGAACCGACCCCACCCTAGGAAAGTCGGGCCTATATTCCAAGCTTTTTTTTGTAAAATACGAAATCTAATCTAGGGTTGACGCAAAATAGCAACACGCCGAATACCAGCCATATCGGCCTTTATTCCGGTAATTTCAAACCCGGCGGCGCTTGCCAGCGAACAAATGGCCTGATGTTGGTCCGCACCCATTTCGAACATCGCTACCCCACCCGGCGCGAGATGCTTGGTCGTTACCGGCAACAGGGCGCGGTACGCATCTAAGCCATCATCGCCGCCATCCAGGGCAGCGACCGGCTCGTACTGCGCAACTTCCGGCGCTAGTTCTCCGATCTCTTCAGTCGCGATATAGGGCGGGTTGCTGACGATGACATCGAAACGTCCGCTAATTGCCGTGGTCCAGTCGCCGACCACAAAAGTTGCGCGCGCGTCGAGGCCCAACCGCACGGCATTGCGCCGCGCCAGCGCGACCGCGGCCGGGCTGATATCGACCCCGATGCCCGAAGCGGCGGGATACTCATGCAACAGCGCCAGCAGAAGGCAGCCTGATCCGGTGCCTAAATCGAGCACGCGCAAAGCCCGGTCCAATGAGGGCATATACTGGCACACGGCCTCGATCAGGGTTTCGGAGTCGGGTCGCGGCGTCAAAACGTATTTCGATACCTCGAAATCGAGCGACCAAAATTCGCGGCGGCCGAGAATATGGGCGATCGGCTCGCGGGCACGGCGGCGCGCGACCATGGTGGACAGCTGATCAGCCTCGGGCGCCGATAAACGGCGCTCCGGGTGAGCGATCAAGCCAGCAGCGGTCTCGCCGGTTGCAGCGCCGACGAGGAGCCGGGCGTCGAGCCGAGCGCTGTCGACGCCGGCCGCCTCGAGTTTCCGCGCGACCGTTTCCAGAGCGGTCGCCACATCACCGCCCAGCTCTGTCATGTCCGCAACGATCGCCATGTTAGGTGTCCTGCGCCAGGCGCGCCGCCTGATCTTCGGTTACCAGCGCGTCGACTACTTCGTCCAGCGCTTCGCCGTTCAGCACCTTCTCCAGCTTGTGCAGCGTCAGGCCGATGCGGTGGTCGGTCACCCGGCCTTGCGGAAAGTTATAGGTGCGGATTCGCTCGGAACGGTCGCCCGAGCCGACCTGGCTGCGGCGGTCGGCGGCGCGCTCTTCCTGTTGGCGTTGGCGCTCGTGCTCGTACAGACGCGCGCGCAATACCCGCATCGCCTTGGCGCGGTTTTTGTGCTGCGATTTTTCGTCCTGCTGGGTCACCACGATGCCGGTCGGCAGATGGGTGATCCGCACTGCGCTGTCGGTGGTATTGACCGATTGGCCGCCCGGCCCCGAGGCGCGATAGGTGTCGATGCGCAAGTCGTTTTCGGCGACTTCGATGTCGACGTCTTCGGCTTCCGGCAGCACCGCGACGGTGGCCGCCGAGGTGTGGATGCGGCCGCTGCTCTCGGTCTCGGGGACCCGCTGCACCCGGTGCACGCCGGATTCGAACTTGAGGCGCGAAAACACATCACGCCCGGTGATACTGGCGATAATCTCCTTGTAACCGCCGATGCCGGTCGAGCTGGCGTTCATCACCTCGACTTTCCAACCGTGCAGCTCGGCGTAGCGCTGGTACATGCGGAACAAATCAGCGGCGAACAGGCCTGCCTCGTCGCCGCCGGTACCGGCGCGGATTTCCAGCATGGCGTTACGGGCGTCGGCGACGTCCGTGGGCAACAGCATGATCTGCAGCTGATGCTCGATTTCCGGTTCGCGCCCCTTCAACTCATCGAGTTCAGCCTCGGCCATCGCCCGCATCTCGTCGTCGGTGTCGCTATCGGCGAGCAGCGAAACCAGGTCCTCGCACTCGCTGCGCAAGTCGCGCAGCGCCGTGATGGTTTCCACCACCGGCGTGAGATCGGAATATTCCTTCGAGAGCTTGGCATAGGTCTGCGT
>JBFKGW010000560.1:0-2078 GCA_041633145.1 Alphaproteobacteria bacterium | reverse complement strand
GCTCCCCGGCAAGCACCACCGTATCGTCCAGTTCCCAGCCACCCTCGACGCCGTCGATCGCCGACACCCGCACGAACAGCGGCTTGTCGTCGGGCCAGGTAGCGCGCACTTTCTCCGCCATTTCCAGCGTAAAGCGCATGCGCCCGGCCAGATCGCCGCCATAGGCATCGTTGCGGTGATTGGAAATCGGCGACAGGAAACTGTTACCGAGATAGCCATGCGCGGAGTGGATTTCCAAAACCTCGAAGCCGGCCTCGACAGCGCGCCCGGCGGCGTTGGCGAAGTTCTGCTGCACGGTGTGAATTTCATCGATCGTCATTTCGTGCGGCACCAGCCAGCCTTCATCGACCGGCAGCGCGCTCGGCGCGGCGATTTCCCACGCCTTGTCGCCGCGCGCGAAATCGTCTTCGCCCAGCGGCCCGTTGCCGAACCAGGGCCGCTGCATGCTCGCCTTGCGCCCGGCATGCGCTAACTGGATGCCCGGCACCGCGCCGTGCGCCTTGAGGAAAGCCGCAATCGGCTTGAGCGCGTCGGCGTGCTGCGCCGACCAGATGCCCAGATCGCCATGGGTGATGCGCGCATTTTTTGCCACCGCAGCAGCTTCGGTGAACACCAGGCCGGCACCGCCGAGCGCATACTGGCCGAGATGTACCTGATGCCAGTCGCTGGCGATGCCGTCATCGGCCGAATAGGTGCACATCGGCGAAATGACGATGCGGTTGGGCAGCGTCACGCCGCGCAAAGTTATCGGCGAAAAGAGCGCCGGCGCTTCGGATTCGCTCACGGGTGTTCTCCCCCTATTTATTGTTTTGCGATCATATAGCAGCGCCGGCCGACAAGCGCCTAGAGCGGGCTTTTCGCCAAGGCTTTCAAGAGATTGAGCAAAGTTTCGTCGCGCGCCGCGGCCAGTTCGTCGACCGACCGGCCGGCCGCTTCTTCGGCGACGCCGGCGATGATTTTTTGTTTGACCTGGTCGGTCAGCTCGGGATTGCCGAGGGCGGCCCAGCGGCGCTCCTGGCTGGCGCCCAGGATGTCGAAATAATGCGCGATGCCACCGGCGCCGCCACCCAGGTGATAGGTCATGTGGGGCCCCATGAAGGCCCAGCGCAGGCCCGGCCCGCCGGCCATCGCCTTGTCGATGTCGGCGACGGTGGCGTAGCCCTCGGCGACCAGATGGACGGCCTCGCGGTAGACCGCGGCCTGCAGACGGTTGGCCAGATGGCCGGGGATCTCGGCGCGCAGGCGCACCGGCATCTTGCCGGTCGCTTCGTAGAACGCCATCGCCCGGTCGACCGCCCACTCGGCGGTCTTCTCGCCGCCGCCGACCTCGACCAGCGGCATCAGATGGGGTGGGTTGAAGGGGTGTCCCAGCACGACGCGCTCGGGGTGCGCGGCGCCGCCCTGGAACTCGCTCACTGGTAGGGCGGTCGAGCTCGACGAGATCACCACCTCGGCCGGCAGATCGCGGTCGATATCGGCGATCAGCTCGGTTTTAACCGCCGCGTCCTCGGGCCCGCTTTCCTGCACGAAGGTCGCGCCGGCGAGGGCGTCGGCCAGGGTGTCGCAATAAACCGCCCGGTCGGGCGCAGCGTCGGCCGCCAGGCCGAGCTGTTCCAGGATCAACCACACTCGCGCAACGAATTCGCGCGTGCGCTCGGTAAACCCGGCAGCCGGGTCCCATACCCGAACGCTGCAACCGTGCGCTAAGAAATAGGCCGTCCACGACGACCCGATGGTGCCGGCGCCGATGATGGCGACGGTTTCGTGAGCTTTGTCTACCACAGGATGCGGGTGCTATTCGGTCTCGACGCGGGTGCCGGCGATGCCGTGGCGCAAATCCTTGCAGGTGAAGAAGTGAGCGTCCTCGCCGGGCATGACCTTGACCGAGTGCACCACGTTGGCCGGGATGTACACCAACTCGCCGGGCACCACTTCGCGCTCCTGGCCGTCGACGGTCGACTGCAGCCGGCCTTTCAGCAGGTAAATCCACTGCTCGTTGGGGTGGGTATGGGGATCGGACGACTGGTCCGCCGGGATCGTCATCACGCCGACTTGCGTCAATTCGCCCTCGACCACCG
>JBFKGW010000559.1:0-2102 GCA_041633145.1 Alphaproteobacteria bacterium | reverse complement strand
GGTCATCAATTTGGCATTGATTGTCGCCTTGATGTCGAGCATCGGGGCGACCCTGACATTGCCGGGCATCGCGGGCATCGTTTTGACCATTGGCATGGCGGTCGACGCCAACGTCCTCATATTCGAACGTATCAAAGAAGAAGCCCGGAGAGGCCGTTCGCCCGTCGCCGCCATCGATGCCGGTTACCGGCGCGCGCTGACGACGATTATCGACTCCAACTTGACGACTCTGATCGCGGCATTGTTGTTGTTCAACTTTGGTAACGGACCGATCAAAGGCTTTGCCGTGACCCTATCGCTTGGGATTGTTTGTTCCATGTTTACCGCCATCATGCTGACGCGGTTGCTGGTAGTCATCTGGCTGCACCGAAAGCGGCCAGCTGCGCTGCCGATTTAGGGGTTGACGATGCGCCTACTTTCGATGATCCCGACTGTATCTGCGATCAATATTTGGCGCGGCGCTCCGGCATGATCAACTACCCCCGTTGGGCGATCCTCATTACGGTGGTTGTCTGCCTGTGGGGTATTATTTTCGCCGCGCCGAACTTCTTCGACGAACCGCCGTCGTTTCTACCCCAGCAGAAAGTAAACCTCGGCCTCGACCTGCAGGGCGGCGCCCACTTGTTGCTCGAAGTCGAAATCGACGATGTGGTCACCGCGGCCCTCGAATCGATTCGCTCGCAGGTGCGCCGCGAGTTGCGGCGGCGCCAGCCGCGGGTCAGTTACTCCGGCCTCGCGGTCGAGGGCAACGCCGTGGTGTTCCGGTTGCGCGATGCGGCGGACGAGGAATTGGCGCGCGAAAGGGTGCGTAACATCGACCGCGACGCGGTCCTGACAGTCGCCGACGACGTCAATTTCCGGCTGGAGTTCACCGAGCAAGCGCTGATCGACCGCCGCCAGCGCGCCATCGAACAGTCGATCGAAGTGGTGCGGAGGCGGGTCGACGAAACCGGCGTCACCGAACCGATCATCCAGCAACAGGGCGAGAAGCGCATTCTGGTGCAGGTGCCGGGTATCGACGATCCGGAGAGGCTCAAGATCATCCTGGGCCAGACGGCGAAACTGACCTTCCACCTGGTCAACGAAGAAGCCGACGTCAACGATGCGGTGAGCCGGGGGATCATACCACCGGGGTCGCAGCTGCTGTACGAGGATGAGGGGGGACAACTTTTTCCCTATGTCGTCTTTAGCGAAGTCGTGGTGAGCGGCGAACGGCTGGTCGATGCCCAGTCAACCTTCCAGGACGGCCAGCCGATCGTATCGTTCCGCTTCGACGCGGCGGGCGGACAACTATTCGGCCGGGTGACATCAGAAAACGTCGGCCGGCGCCTGGCGATCGTGCTCGACAACGAGGTGGTCAGCGCACCGCGCATCCAATCGGCGATCTTGGGCGGCAGCGGCATCATCACCGGCCGCTTCACGGTTCAGGAAACCGTCGATCTCGCTCTGGTGCTGCGCGCCGGTGCGTTGCCGGCGCCCTTGAATATTCTCGAAGAGCGCACCGTCGGGCCGGGCCTTGGCGCCGATTCCATTGCCGCCGGCAAGACAGCCAGCATTGTCGGCTTTATCGCCGTGGTGCTGTTCATGATCGCCAGCTACGGCCTGTTCGGCGTCATGGCGAGCGTTGCGCTGATCTTCAATTTGGCGCTGATCGTTGCGCTGTTGTCGGTTCTGCAGGCGACGCTCACGCTGCCGGGCATCGCCGGGATTGTGCTGACCATCGGCATGGCGGTCGACGCCAATGTGCTGATTCTGGAGCGGATTAAAGAAGAGGCGCGTAATGGGCGCTCGCCGATCTCCGCTGTCGACGCCGGTTATAGGCGGGCGCTGACGACGATTATCGACTCCAATTTAACGACCCTGATCGCGGCGGTGCTGTTGTTCAATTTCGGCACCGGGCCGATCAAGGGCTTCGCGGTGACCCTGTCGTTCGGCATCATCAGTTCAATGTTTACCGCCATCATGCTGACGCGGTTGCTGGTGGTGATCTGGCTGCGCCGCAAGCGGCCATCCGCGTTGCCGATCTAGGAGCGAGCGATGCGGAAACTCACACTCGTTCCTCCCAATCCGAAGATCGATTTCGTCGGCAAGCGCAAGATTGC
>JBFKGW010000558.1:0-2124 GCA_041633145.1 Alphaproteobacteria bacterium | reverse complement strand
TTGCTGGTCGACCAAAAGTTCGTGAGCTACCGCATAGACCGCCTGCTCGCGCGGATCGTCCAGTTGCGGCGTTTGGTTGGCGTTTATGGCATCGATGATTTCCCGGTCCAGCTCGACAGCGAGCGCATTACGCGCCTGCGCAAACCAGGGATATTTGGCATTCCAATGACGCGCGACGACGAGGTTGATGATTTGGCGCTCGCGCCCGCTCAATGGCCCGTTTTGCAGACAGGCGCGCAGCGCCTGGGAGTGACGCATTAGCTCGGGAATGCGGATATACGCGTAATAGGGTCCGCCGACCGGTCCGCCGCTGGCCTTGGCCTCGTCGTAGACGGCGCCCTGCGCCTCGTTCATGTCCTCTCGGCTGAGTATATTGATCCGTGTCATCTCGCCTCCCGACGCTCGTTTGTGTAAATCGTTGGCCGCCAGTTTAACCGACTAAAGCGGTTCGCAAAGGCCGTAGCGACCAGAAATTCTCTCCGGTGCGGAATGCCCCAGACGATTTTCCGACGCTCGGCGTTTTGCGGTATCATCGAGCCCGAATTGTTCGCTGGCGACTCCGCGCTAGCCGGCGCATAAAGACGCCATAATCGCAACAGCAGTGCAAAGATATTGAGAAACAGGCTTCGCAGTTTTTGGCGCAAGTATGGTCCCTGGATCAGCCCGTGGCAGATATTCCAGGGCGCCATGACCGCCCTCATGTTGGGCTTGGCGCTGCTGGTACCGCTGCGTACCGCGAGCAACGCCGGCAGCGCCATCGCGCGCAAGCTGGGCCCGCTGTTTCACTGGCACCGGCGCGGCATGGCCAATTTGGCCCACATCTATCCTGACAAATCGGCCGCCGAGCGGCGCCAGATCATGGACGGCGTTTGGGACAATCTGGGCCGAACGTTCGGCGAATTCGCCCGCGTCGCGCAAGTCGGGGCGACGGCGACGGTCGCTGGCCTCGAACATGTGCCAGAAGAGGGCACGCCGGTTATTTTCCTTACGGTCCATATGGCCAACTGGGAAGCGCTCTCCGCCATGGACCGCCTGACCGGCCGCAAAATCATGGTCACCTACCGGCGGCCCAACAACGTTTACGTCGACAAGTTGCTGAAACTGCGGACCCGCAGCTTGCCGATTGAGATGGTCGACAAGAACGACCGCACCGGTATTCATCTGCTCCGCCGTTTGCGCGCCGGCGGCGCGGTGGCGCTGTTTGTCGATCAACGCGGATCGACGGGCGATCTGGCGGTCCCGTTCATGGGCAAGGCCGCCGTAACCGTTCGCACCCCGGCGGTGCTGGCCGCCAAAACCGGCGCAACGGTGATCCCGGTCCGCATGATCCGACGCAATCGCCACGATCTTCATATCGAGGTCTTGCCGCCGCTGCCGCCGATTACCGGTGCCAGCCCGCAAGCGGCAAGCGCGTTCATGCAACAAGTGAACGACATCATCAGCGGCTGGATCGAGGACACACCCGAACAGTGGCTGTGGATCCATCGGCGCTGGAAAAATGCCGGCGACCAATCGGCCGAAAGCGACGCCGTCGATACGTCGGTCAGCACCGGCACCCGCCAACCGTCGTCGGTTTAGCGGCCCCACGCGAGTTCATTCCTCCGCCTCGCCTGACGGCAGGCCACACCTAGCCGTCCAATCACCGTCTCAAATTTTGGCATCACCACCTTTCTCGAATCCGAGGTTGGGTTGAGGGCGATTTCTTTTTACAATATATTTTTGTGTTATAAATATTATTGACTCCTTAAAAAGTGTTATTATGATCTTTTGTCGTTCGCTAATATGTAAAATAGGTTTTCAGCGATGGGCGCCTCCCACGTCACTGTTTCCGGACTGCATCATCGGTATCGGGCCACCCCTGTGCTCGACGCCATCGATCTGGAAATTGCCGCCGGCCAGCGCCTGGCGATTGTCGGTCGCAGCGGTGCCGGCAAATCGACAATGCTGCACATTCTCGCCGGCCTCATTCGCCCTACCGCCGGTCGCGTAGAAATCGACGGCGAGACGGTCCGCGGCCCGTCACCGCGCTGGAACGTCATGTTTCAGCAGGCCTCGCTTTATCCGTGGATGACCGTGCGTGACAACGTCGAGCTCGGTCTGCGGTTTCTGCGGCGGCGGCGCCCA
>JBFKGW010000557.1:0-2132 GCA_041633145.1 Alphaproteobacteria bacterium | reverse complement strand
CCTTCCATCCTTGTCGCGAAAGGACATCGGCGGTTCGGCTTCACGAAAGCCGAGGTTGATCTGGCCGGCATCGTTGATCCGCTTCAACGTCCCGGTCAGTTCGGCCGCCGCGCCGGCAGATATCTGCGTAAGCGCAAGTACTAACCCAAGAACAAAAATCCGCATTGTGCTTCTCTCCCTGAACGAATCCGAAATCCGCCTGACACGTACTGAGGGCGGATTGGCGCCGCGATACTATGGCGTGCAGAGACCGCTTACAACTGGCCCGTTGAATAACCCAGGGCCGAAACCTGCGACGATAAATTGGTGCCGGCGCGCGCAGAGCATTTGTGCGCAGATGGACACCATCGCTCACGCAACCTACACTTTTTTTAGAAAATAACGGGGACTGGCCAGGCAATGGCCGAACAACGCGTTCAGAGAAGGCTTGCCGCCATCCTAGCTGCAGATGTGGTCGGCTATTCGCGTCTGATGCGCGCCGATGAGGCCGGCACGCTGGCGCAGCTCAAGGCGCTGCGCCGGGAACTGCTCGACCCCAAGATCGCCGAATATGGCGGCCGCGTCGTCAAGACAACCGGCGATGGTATCCTTATCGAGTTCCCCAGCGCGGTCGATGCCGTCCAACTCGCGGTCGATGTGCAACGCGAGATGATCCACCGTGAGGCGGAAAAACCAGAAAACAGCCGCATGGAGCTGCGCATGGGGATCAATGTCGGCGACGTGATCGTCGAGGGTGATGATCTGTTCGGCGACGGCGTGAATGTGGCCGCCCGGCTGGAAGAATTAGCCGACCCTGGAAATATCTGTCTTTCCGGCAGTGTTCATGAGCAAGTGCAGAACAAGCTCGATTTGGCGTTCGAGGATCGGGGCGAGCAGTTGGTCAAAAACATCGACACGCCGGTCCGCGTGTATGCCATCGACAATCATGCGCCCCGTGCGGCGCCAAACGCCGGGCAGATCGAAACCGGCGCATCCGCGCCGTTTGCCAGCAAACCATCGGTCGCGGTGCTGCCGTTCGCCAATATGAGCACCACGCCCGACGATGAATATTTCTCCGACGGCCTCACCGAGGACATCATCACCGAGTTGGCGCGGTTTCGCGAGTTAACAGTGATCGCGCGCAACTCGACCTTTCAGTTCAAGGACCGGGCGACCGATGTGGCGGCCATTGGCCGCGAGCTGGGCGCGCGTTATGTCGTCGAGGGGAGCGTGCGCCGCGCTGGCGAGCGCATCCGCATCAACGCCCAGCTCGTCGACGCGGACAGTGGCGCCCACGTCTGGGCCGACCGCTGGGACCGCGATATCGGCGACATCTTCGACGTGCAGGACGAGTTGACCCGGACGATTGCGGCGAATCTTGGCGTGCGGGTCCAGGACGCCGACCTCGACCGATCCTTGCAAAAACACCCTTCAGACTTGGATGCCTACGAGTGCGTGTTACGGGCGCGCCGCTATACCGCGCTGCTCGTCGAGGACGAACAGGCAAAAGCACGCGATCTGCTGGAACAGGCAATCGAACTCGATCCCGGCTATTCCCAGGCCCACGCGCTGTTGGCCAATGTCTACTTGGCCGAGCACCGGTTCGACTCGAACCCGCGGCCCGATCCGATCGGACGTGCCTTGCGAATGGCGCGGCGGGCGGTCGAACTGGACCCGCAAAACGCTTATGCCCGCTGCTGGCTCGCCATCGTTCATTTCTTCCTGCACGAAAACGAAAGCTTCGAAGCCGAGGCACAACGGGCGCTCGCCCTCAATCCGAACGACGCCGAAACGGTCGCCGAAATCGGCCATTACTATGCCTGTATGGGACAGTTCGAACGGGGGATCGAACTGACCCGCCAGGCGGTAGCGCTCAATCCTTTGCATCCGGGCTGGTATCATTTTTCGTTCGCGCACTATCACTATGATAAGCGCGAATACGCGCAAGTCGTCATCGATATGGAAAAGGCCGATATGCCCAATTTCTACTGGACACATCTAATGCGGGCTGCCGCGCTGGGCCAATTGGGCGAGACCAAGCGCGCCGCCGAGGCGTTGGCGCGCATGCGCGAGTTGAAGCCCAACTTTTCGGCG
This sequence comes from Alphaproteobacteria bacterium, assembly GCA_041633145.1. GTDB lineage: Bacteria > Pseudomonadota > Alphaproteobacteria > UBA6615 > UBA6615 > JBFKGW01. The sequence continues at coordinate 59 of JBFKGW010000557.1, read as the reverse complement.
CGAGACGAAATCGAGAAATGGAACCGAGCGCCCGATGATGCGGCGCACTTGCTGGAGGG
>JBFKGW010000556.1:0-2132 GCA_041633145.1 Alphaproteobacteria bacterium | reverse complement strand
GGTGGTCGCGCCGGTCCATCGAATTCGGCGGCATATCTGCTCTGCGTGCGATGCAAACCTTGCGGGCCAAATGGCCCCTGCGATTGACAGCGCTCGGCGGCGGGACTGAGAGCAGTATCCCTCCAAATCGAACCATTCTGGCGGAGCTGATTTGTGACAAAATCAAGGGTTTTGGTGAAGCGCATAGCCGAAGCTACGCGCGAGGCGAAACCCGCAGGTAATGGCGCAAAGAGGCTCGCCCCTTCGGGTTGGCGATCGGCGGGCGCCCACATTGTCAGACGACTTGCCCGATGGCACCGCATCGCGTCGCGCCGTATTCCGTGTGGATCGCCGCTCCGCCAAGATCGCCTGGCGCTAACAGAATCGGTTCAATTTGGAGGGATACTGCTCTAAGGTCGCCGCGCCTTACTTAATGTTCAGCTCATGACCGATTCACTCACCATCGCGCTGGCCCAACTCAATCCGACGGTAGGCGACATCGAGGGCAACGTTGCCCGCATTCGCGCCGCCCGCCTGGCCGCCGCCGCCGGCGGGGCCGACCTGGTGATCGGCACCGAGCTGTGCGTGTCGGGCTATCCGCCGGAAGATCTGGTGCTGAAGAACGCCTTTCTCGATGCGGTGCACGCCGGCGTCGAAGCGCTGGCCGAAGAGACCGCCGACGGCGGGCCCGGCCTGATCCTCGGCGCGCCGTGGCTGGCCGAGGATGGCAAGCGCTACAACGCCGCGCTGGTGCTCGACGGCGGCGAGATCGTCACCCGCCGCGACAAATACGATCTGCCCAACTACGGCGTGTTCGACGAGAAGCGGGTGTTCGACGCCGGCGCGCCGCCGGGCCCGGTGAACTACCGCGGCGTGCGGCTCGGCCTTGCCGTATGCGAGGACATGTGGACGCCCGATGTCGCCGAGACGCTGCAGGAATCGGGCGCTGAGATCCTGGTCTTCATCAACGGCAGCCCGTACGAGCGCGACAAGGTCGACGTGCGGCTCAATCTGGCGGTCGCCCGGGTCACCGAAACCGGCCTGCCGCTGGTCTATGTGAACCAGGTCGGCGGCCAGGACGAATTGGTGTTCGATGGCGGCTCATTCGTGCTCAACGCCGACCGCAAGATGGCTGCGGCGTCGCCGCAGTTCGTCGAAAATGTTTCGCTCACCCGCTGGCAGCGCGGCGCCGACCAGGGCCTGTGGGCCTGCACGGAAGGCGAACTGACGCCGCAGATCGAAGGCAACGAGCGGGTCTACCAGGCGATGGTCCTGGGCTTGCGCGACTACGTCAACAAGAACGGCTTTCCCGGCGTGATCCTCGGCCTGTCGGGCGGCATCGATTCCGGCCTGACCGCGGTGGTCGCTGTGGATGCGCTGGGCCCCGAGCGGGTGCACGGCCTGATGATGCCGTCGCCGTTCACCAGCCGGGAGAGCCTCGAAGACGCCACCGAACTGGCCGACCGTCTGGAAGTGCGCTTCGATTCAGTGGCGATCGAACCGGCGATGGACGCCTTCGACGACATGCTGAAGAAGGCGTTCAACGAGCCGGCGTCGGGGGTGACCAAGGAGAACATCCAGGCGCGCGCGCGCGGCATGACGCTGATGGCGGTCAGCAACACCACCGGCGCGATGCTGGTGACCACCGGCAACAAGTCGGAGATGTCGGTCGGCTACGCCACGCTGTACGGCGACATGGCGGGCGGCTATTCGGTGCTCAAGGACGTCTACAAGACCGATGTGTTCCGGCTGTCGCGCTGGCGCAACCAGCATTACTCGACCGGCGTGCTCGGGCCGGCCGGCGACGTTATCCCCGAGCGCATGATCACCAAGCCGCCGTCGGCGGAGTTGCGGCCCGACCAGAAGGACGAAGATTCGCTGCCGCCCTACGACGAGCTCGACGCCATCCTGCACGGCCTGATCGAGGAGGATCTCGGCGCCGACGACCTGGTCGGCCGCGGCCATGCCGAGGAAACGGTGCAACGCATATGGCGGCTGCTCGAGATGGCGGAATACAAGCGCCGCCAGGCGCCGCCGGGGGTTAAACTGACCAGCCGCGCGTTCGGCCGCGACCGCCGCTATCCGATCACCAACGCCTTTAAGGGCAAGGCGTAGAGAGCCCCTCTCCCCACGGGAGAGGGGTTGGGGTGAGG
>JBFKGW010000555.1:0-2147 GCA_041633145.1 Alphaproteobacteria bacterium | reverse complement strand
TTGCCGATATCGTGGCTCCCGGCATGCCAACGAGTTCGATACGGTCTTTGTCAATTAAAACCGGTCCACTACAGGTTCCCGAAACCTCGATCGTATCGCCTTCGACAGCACTATCCACGGCGGCTTGGATTGTCTCGCCCACGGCGCAATCCACCGACCTAACGCCGGGGGCGGCCGGTAGAGACAGCAATATGTTCTCGAGGTCCCAGACCCTTTGTTCCAGCGCTTTGACTCCGCCGCGCGCAACTTCATCGTGCCCGGTTTCATGATCGGCCAATCCTGGTTTCGACAGGGCGATCGCGCTAATTAGCGACGCGGCAACAACCAACGCCGCTTTGGACAATTCGTGCATGGTATGCTCCTGCTGAAATAAGCCGTCGAAAGAAATAACTACCCGGCTGATAGGCGGCATTGAAGCAAATATAACGCTAACCGGCGCGGTACCGGTGTCGGTTTGGGGAGACCCTTACGCCGTCTTGGCCTCGCCAAGGCCAAGCTGTTCGATCATACGCTCGCGCATGATGAATTTCTGCACCTTGCCGGTCACCGTCATGGGGAATTCGTCGACGAACTGAATGTAGCGGGGAATCTTGTGGTGGGCGATCTGGCCCTGGCAGAACTCGCGGATTTCCAAATCGTCAGCGCTCTCGCCGTCGGCCAGCTTGATCCAGGCGCACAACTCCTCGCCGTATTTTGCATCGGGCACGCCAAACACCTGCACGTCGGCGACTTTTGGGTGGCGGTAGAGATACTCTTCGATCTCGCGCGGGTAGAGGTTTTCACCGCCGCGGATCACCATGTCCTTGATGCGGCCGACGATATTGAAATAGCCGTCGGCGTCCATGGTCGCCAGATCGCCGGTGTGCATCCAACCGCCGGGATCGATCGCTTCGGCGGTTTTCTCCGCATCGTTCCAGTAACCGCGCATCACCGAATAGCCGCGGGTGCAGAATTCGCCGGTGGCGCCGGGCGGCACGATTTTGCCGGCCTCGTCGACTATCTTAATCTCGACATGGGGATGCACCCGGCCGACCGAACCGACGCGACGCTCGAGCAGATCGTCGACGTCGGTTTGGGTCGACACCGGGCTGGTTTCGGTCATGCCGTAGCCGATGGTGACCTGCTGCATGTGCATCTTGTCGATCACTTCGCGCATCACCTCGACCGGGCACGGCGAGCCGGCCATCATGCCGGTGCGCAGGCTCGACAAGTCGAACTTGTCGAATTCGGGGTGCTGCAGCTGGGCGATGAACATGGTTGGCACGCCGAGCACACCGGTACAGCGTTCTTCGGCCAGCGTCTCCAATGTCGCCAGCGGATCAAAGGCTTCCGAGGGATAGATCATCGCCGCGCCGTGGGTCATGCACGCCAGATTACCGATCACCATGCCCAAGCAGTGGTAGAGCGGCACCGGAATGCACAGCCGGTCGGCGTCGGTGAGCGCGAACGTCTCGCCGATGAAGTAGCCATTGTTGAGAATATTGTGATGGGTGAGCGTCGCGCCCTTGGGCGAGCCTGTGGTGCCGCTGGTAAACTGGATGTTGATCGGATCGTCGAACTGCAGCGTGCCCGCCAGTGTTTCGACCGCGTCGTGGCCGGTGTCGGCGCCGAGCGTCGAAATTTCCTCGAAAGCGTACATGCCACACACGGCGCCGCCGCCGATTTGTATCACGCAGCGCAGGTGCGGCAGCTTCTCGGCATGCAAATCTCCCGGCGCGGCGGCGTCGATCTCGGGCGCCAGTTCGCGGATCATGCCGACATAGTCGCTCGATTTGAACGCCGCGGCGGTGATCAGCGCCTTGCACGCGACCTTGTTGCGGGCGAATTCGAGTTCGGCCAGCCGGTAGGCGGGATTGATGTTGACCAGGATCAGGCCGGCCTTGGCGGTGGCGAACTGCGTGACTACCCATTCCATATTGTTGGGCGACCAGATGCCGATGCGCTCGCCCGGCGCGAGCCCCAGCGCGATCAGGCCCGCCGCGAAATCGTCGACGCGTTCTTTCAACTCGGCCCAGGTCCAGCGGATGTCCTGGTGGCGCACCACCAAGGCATCGCGGTTGTGCCAGCGCGCCACCGCGTTGTCGAAATGCACGCCGATGGTCTCGCCGATCAACGGGGTGTCCGATGCGCCATGCACATAGCTCTGC
>JBFKGW010000554.1:0-2158 GCA_041633145.1 Alphaproteobacteria bacterium | reverse complement strand
GGATCCAATCCCACCGGTGCGTTTTTCGCCGGCCCGATCAACCAGCTATCGTTCCGCCTCGAATCGCTCGACGATCTGCGCATCATTTACAACCGCCTGCAGGACGAGGTCGGTGAAGAAAAGCTGATGGTCGGCACCCACGGCATCGCCTGGTCGGTCTACGCCCACGATCCCGAGGGTAACACGCTGGAGTTCTTCGTCGATTCGCCGTGGTTCGTCGACCAGCCGTTCCTCGAGCCGTTCGATCTGTCCAAGTCGGACGAAGAGATCATGGCCGAGACTGAAGCGCTGTGCCGCGAGTCGCCGGGCTTCCAGCCCTACGTGGCGTGGCGCGAGAACCTGTCGAAGCAACTGCATCGCCCGGTCGTCGCCAAACCATTCGGATAGAACAGGTCGAGAAAAAAAATAAGGCCGGCGCGGTGAGGCGCCGGCCTTTTTCTACTGGAATTTATCTTTGTGCGGCCTAAGCCAGCATACTGCGCAGCATCCATGCGGTTTTTTCGTGCACTTGCATGCGCTGGGTGAGCAGATCGGCGGTCGGCTCGTCGTTGGCCTCGTCGGCGGCGGGAAAAACCTCGCGGGCGGTGCGCACGACGATCTCCTGGCCTTCGGCGAGCTGCTGGATCATCTCTTCCGCGCTTGGCGTACCTTCAGCCTCCGGCACCGACGACAGCTTGCCAAAGGCGGCATAACTACCCGGCGCGTGAAAACCCAGCGAACGGATGCGCTCGGCGATCTCGTCGACCGCCAGGGCCAGCTCGTTGTACTGCTGCTCAAACATCAAATGCAGCGTGTTGAACATCGGCCCGGTCACGTTCCAATGAAAATTGTGGGTCTTCAGGTACAGCGTGTAGGTATCGGCGAGCAGCCGTGACAACCCCTCGGCGATGGCTTGACGCTGGTCCTCGGGAATGCCGATGTTCACTTCCACACCGGCGGCTTGTCTGATGTCGTTCATGGCTGCCCCTTTATTAGAATATGTCTAATATTTACCTGAAAGTCATATAGGAAGACATTTTTTGGTTTCAATTGTGAGTTATCCACAGAACCGCGGTATTTAGCCGCGGCCGCCTGCCAATTGTGCTGCGGCGGGGCTGATCCGCAAGCGCCACATCGCCAGCACGCCGATCAGCGGACCGGCGGCGAGGAATACGAAGGCGAACCGCCAGCTCACCATATCAACCAAAACCGGCACCAGGTGGATGGTAATCAGGGTCAACAGGAAGCCGGCGCTGGTCTGTACCGTGAGCATGGTGCCGACCAGCCGGCGCTCGGAGAGTTCGGCAATGCTGGCGGAAAACTGCGGCGAGTCGGCGACCACGCTGGCGCCCCAGATCAGGCACAAGACGATCAGCGGCACTAAGCTGCCGCCGAACAGAAAACCGACGCTCAAGGCGCAGAGCCCGCTCACCGTCATAGCGGCGATAGTCACCGTGGTGCGGCCGAGCCGATCGGCCAGCAGGCCGCCGGCGATACAGCCAATTGCGCCGGCACCCATGATGGCAAAAGTGGACAGCGCCGCCCAGCGCGCCGTCGCCGCACCATCACCCAGGGTGAGCTGGAAGCTGGCGTCAAGAAAAACGCCGATCCAGGCCCACATGGCGTAGAGCTCCCACATGTGGCCGAGATAGCCGATATTAGCGAGGCGCAGCGCCGGTTCGGTCCAAGCGCGCAAGGCCGCCCGCAGATCGATCGGCGGCGCTGGCGCCACGTTGGGACCGATCGCTGTGAGGCGAATCGCCAGCCCGGCGACTACCGCCGAGACCGACGCGGCGGCTAAGGTAAACCGCCAATCGACGCCGCCCAAGGCGTTGAACATGTGCGGCGCGGCAGAGCCCAGCGTGAGCGCGCCGACCAGTACGCCGATCATCAACCCCATATCGCCCTTGGCCCAGGTCGAGGCCAATTTCATGCCCACCGGGTAGATCCCGGCCATGCAAACACCAGTAACGAAGCGCAAAACGATGGCGGTAGCGGACGCCGGCTCGATCAACAGGATCAGCGTGTTGGCGCCCGCCGCAACAAACGCCGACCACATAAAAAAACGCCGTGGATCGAGCCGGTCGGCCAGACCGAGCAAGCCGCTGACGACGGTGCCGGCGACGAAGCCGGCCTGCACCGCGCTGGTAAACAGCGAGGCGATCGCCGCCGGCAGCTC
>JBFKGW010000553.1:0-2165 GCA_041633145.1 Alphaproteobacteria bacterium | reverse complement strand
CGGCTGCCCGCTCGAGCCACTGGTATAGAGATCGAAGGCGGGGCCGTGGCCGCGCGGCAGCTTGGTGCTGAACAGTGTCTGCCCAGCGCTTTGCACCTCTTCGCGCGTGAGGATGGGTACTTGGGCAAAGTCCTCCGCCGTTAGCTGGTCGGCCGATGCAGCGACCGTGTCGGCCAAGCGGTCTTTGTAGAACGGGGCTATTTTCTGCGCGTAATGCACCAGTTCGCGAGCTTGACGCAGCTGTGCGCCAAACAACCGCTCGGCCGGCCAGCGTTCGGTCTCCGCTAAATATGCGGCGAGATCGAACACGGTAAGGCGCTGTCCCGCCTTAACCGGCGGCCAAAAATGACTGGCGACCGCAGGCGTAGCCGAACGGCGCCGCACCTGACCGGAGACGGTCACGGGAGTACCGCGACGCGAATCGGGCGCCGATCCATTGGTTTTCTTCGCCTTCGATCGTTTGGCCATGGATTATGTCCGCAATCGGCAGGTCAACCGCCGCTGTTCGGTCGACGCTACCTTGGTTTGTAGTAACCCCACAGCCGAGCATTCAAGCGATTTGTCGGAACGATCCAGGCACATTTGTCGACGAACGTTAACGATTCGATAACCCACACCCCGGCAATGACCTCAGGCGGCAGTTGGTCGCCAGTCTTGGCATACCCTGTGCCTCTATGTTAGAACCCGCCGCCCGCTCAGTTTGGTGCGTTGCCATGGCGAATGGCCGAACTCAGCGCGATATTTATGACTCTAACGAACGCGAAAGGAGGTGAGCCCCATCGTTCAAGTCGTTGTCCGTGATAACAACGTCGACCAGGCCCTGAAGGCGCTGAAGAAGAAAATGCAGCGCGAGGGTGTCTTCCGTGAGATGAAACTTCGGCGCAGCTATGAAAAGCCGTCGGAGAAACGCGCACGGGAGAAAGCGGAAGCCGTCCGCCGGGCCCGTAAACTGGCCCGCAAGCGTAAGGAACGCGAAGGCTACTAGCCAGCGCCGCACTGCGGCGCTCTCCGGCGAGAGTCTCGATCCCCGTTAAAGACCATCGGAACGCCTTGGGACCCTCCTTGGGTCCTGAGACGATTTCGCTCGCCTGATTCCTGTTGGAACTGCCGCGAAAACCCTGCGAAGCCTAATGGCCGCCGCCCTGCAGCGTCTTGACGATGTCTTCGCACATCTTCTTGGCGTCGCCGAACAGCATCATCGTGTTGTCTTCGTAGAACAACGGATTATCGATGCCGGCGTAGCCTGACGCCATCGAGCGCTTAACCACCAACACGGTGCCCGACTCTTCGGCGTTCAATACCGGCATGCCGTAAATCGGGCTCGACTCGTCGGTCTTGGCCGCGGGGTTGACGATGTCGTTGGCGCCAATCACGAAGGCGACTTCGGTAGACGCGAAGTCGTGATTAATTTCGTCGAGCTCAAGCACGTCTTCGTAGGGCACGTTGGCCTCGGCCAGCAGCACGTTCATGTGGCCCGGCATGCGACCCGCCACCGGGTGGATCGCATAACGGACCTTAACGCCGCGCTCCTCCAAAAGGTTAGCCATCTCAGCCAGCGAGTGCTGCGCCTGAGCCACTGCCATGCCGTAGCCCGGTATGATGATCACCGAGGCCGCCTGTTCCATGATGAAGGCGGCGTCGGCTGCCGCGCCCTGCTTGACGATGCGGTCGCCCATATCGGCGGCCGGCCCCGCGGTTTCGCCGCCAAAGCCGCCGAGGATGACATTCACGAACGACCGGTTCATGCCCTTGCACATGATGTAGCTGAGGATGGCGCCGGACGAGCCGACCAGTGCGCCGGTCACGATCAGCAACGGATTGCCTAACGTAAATCCAATACCCGCAGCGGCCCAGCCGGAGTAGGAGTTCAGCATCGATACCACGACCGGCATGTCGGCGCCGCCGATCGGCACGATGATCAACACACCGAGCGCCAGGGAGATGGCGGTGATGATCCAGAACGCGGTTTGCGATTCGCCGACGGCAAACCAGATCACGACGAGAACCAGCAGCACGCCGAGCCCCAGGTTCACCATATGCTGACCCGGATAGATTAACGGCCGGCCGGTCACCAGACCCTGTAACTTGCCGAACGCGATGATCGAGCCGGTAAAGGTGATGGCGCCGATAGCGGTGCCGATCGACATCTCGATCAGGCTGGCGGT
>JBFKGW010000552.1:0-2167 GCA_041633145.1 Alphaproteobacteria bacterium | reverse complement strand
GAACGTTCTTAAGCGGTTGATCTATCGTACTTTTTTATAACTCTGTGTTCCTTCGAAGTTGTCCTTGCGGCTCAAGCTCGGCGCGCGACGCCGACCGTAAACGTCCGCGCGCTCATGCTTCGATCTGATCCAATGCCGCCAGCGCCACGTCCGCCGCGGCGCGTAAGTGTGCTCGCTCGTCGGTGACCTTCGACATCACCTGGATGCCCTGCACTGTGCTCAGCAACAGTTGCGCCAGGTCGCGCGGATCTCGTTTCGAGGCGAAATCGCCGCATGCCTGGCCGCGCTCGATGAACCGGCACAGGCGGTCCTCCATCCTTCGAAAAGACAAGTGGAGATCGTGCGCGAGCTCTTCGTCGGACTTGCCGACCTCGGCCGCAGCGAAGGTAATGAGGCATCCGGCGACGCCATCGGGGTCGACGACGCCGCGCAGCAACTGCTCGATCGACTGGCGCGGCGCTGCCGTGTCGGCCTGATTCAGCAACCGGTTAAACGGCGACATGGCGTCGAACCGCTCGAGCGCCGCTTTGTAGATGTTCTGCTTGTTGCCGAACGCATTGTAGAGACTGCCGGGGTGAAGACCGGTAACGTCGACCAAGTCTTTCACCGACGTCGCCTCATAACCCTTGGTCATGAAAACATCGATTGCTCGATCGATAATGTCTTCGCGCAGAAACGACTTCTGCCGTGTCATGCAATTCTCCCCCACTGGAAACAGTAGGGTTATTTGAATGATGGCTCAATAATGTATTTGAACAAGCATTCAAAAGTTATTCACAGGCTACGACGTAATCCTCACCTAGCTTGAGCGATCACGGCAATTGCTGATCGACCCGTTTCTGGCCGCCGCAATCTCAAGCGCACCAACGAAAAAAGCGCTTAAAATCAGCTAGTTGGTCTCGGAAAAAAATATATTGAACATTGTTTATTTATCCATATATTAATTGAACATCGTTTATTTTATAGCCGGGGCGTCGAAGCGGATGTTGACTCTTTACCGTCTCAAACCGGGCTTTCAGGCCCTGCTGCGGCCCCTCGCGTCGCGTCTTGCAGCGCGGGGCGTAACCGCCAATCAGATCACCGTGCTGGCCGTCGTCGGCTCCGTACTTGTTGGCGCTGTGGTCGCGGGCGCAGCCAATTTTCGTTGGATGTTTTTGCTGATCCCGATCTGGTTTCTCTTTCGCATGGCGCTGAACGCACTCGACGGCTTGCTCGCCCGCGAATTCGATCAGGCGAGTGCGCTCGGCGCCTATCTCAACGAGATTTCCGACATCGTTTCCGACGCAGCGCTGTATTTGCCGTTCGCGCTGGTGGCGCCGTTCGATCCGCTATCGGTAGGCGCCATCGTGTTCCTGTCCGTATTGAGCGAATTCGCCGGCGTGCTGGGCCCGCTGGTCGGCGCCTCGCGCCGCTACGATGGACCGATGGGCAAAAGCGATCGCGCGCTTGTTTTTGCTGCGCTCGGCGTTGCCATCGCGCTCACGCCCGAACTGCCGCTGTGGACCGCCTGGGTGATGCCGGGCCTCGCCGCGCTGCTGTGTCTGACGGTGATCAACCGCATTCGCGGCGGCCTGGCCGAGCTGGCCGTCGCCCGGCCTGGCGAATAGCGACCTCTAAACCTTTCAATAAGGAACCTGGACAGGAGCGACCCGACCATGAAACCGAGAGCAGCCGACGATCACACCTTCGCGACCCACGATGGCGAAGCGCTGTTCTATCGCATGTGGCCCGCGTGCGCCGAGCGGCCGCGCGGCGCCATCGTCCTGCTGCACCGCGGGCATGAGCATTCCGGCCGGCTGAGCCATCTCGTTCATGAGCTCAATCTGACCGACTTTGCCATCTTCGCGTGGGACGCGCGGGGTCACGGCCGCTCGCCGGGCCAGCGCGGGTTCAGCCCGAGCACCGCCACGTCGGTGCGCGACGTGCAAACTTTCGTCGCCCATATCTGTGACGCCCACGGCTTCGCCGTCGAGGACATCGTGGTTGTCGGCCAGAGCATCGGCGCTGTCCTCGCCGCGGCCTGGGCGCATGATTACGCGCCCAACATCGCCGGCCTGGTGCTCGCCGCGCCCGCCTTCAAGGTGAAGTTCTATGCGCCGTTCGCCCGGCCCGCCTTGCGTTTCGCCCGATCGGTCAGAGGCGACTTCTTCGTCAACAGTTACGTGCG
>JBFKGW010000551.1:0-2173 GCA_041633145.1 Alphaproteobacteria bacterium | reverse complement strand
TGCCGTTTTTCATGCGGAACAGGATCGACGTGGTGTCGTCGTGGTCGTTGGGGACGATCAGGCGGAAACTCTGGCAGTATACTTCGTCGACTTCGCCGAACAGATCGATCATCAGGTCGATGATGTGGATCGCCATCGGCGTGAGCCCGCCGGCCGGCGTCTCGCGCTTGTCGGCCCGCCAGGCGTCGGCGGTGAGCGCCATGCCGATCGGCGCACACATGGTGCCTTCCCAATGGAGCAATTTGCCCAAAGTGCCGGCATCGACTTGTTCGCGCAACGCGGTGACCGCCGGGCTGAAGCGCCGGTTGAAGCCGACGCCGAGCGTCACGCCCGCTTTTTGCACCGCCGCGACCGCTTCTTCCGCGCCCGCTTTGGTCAGGGTCAGCGGCTTTTCCATGAACACATGTTTGCCGGCCGCCGCCGTCGCCACGATTTCATCGACGTGGCGCGAATGGGGCGTCGCGTAGACCACGGCGTCGATGGCGTCGTCGGCGAGGATCGGGTCGACCGAATCGTACAGGGCGAGACCCTGCTGTTCGGCGAATTCGGCGACCTTCGACGGGGTGCGTACGGCGCCCGCGGTGAACCGTATTTTGTCCGACTTGTTCTGTACCGACTGGACGAGGATCTTGCCCCACCAGCCAAGGCCAACCATGGCGGCGTTAATCATGGATATCTCCCCAGGAAAATAGACGTTTGTGCGTTGCTTGATGGGTGGCGCTGCGGCCGTGATTGACCGCAATGATGATCGAAGCGTTTGCGGCCTGCAACCCGTTTGCGCGGCGAGCCCGGGGAAATGCTATACCTGCAGTGCCTCAACCGGGCACCGCTGACAGCCGCCCGCTTACCAAAGGATCATTGCGACCATGCCTGACCGTTTCGGACCGCGCGGCGTCTTCGCGCTGTTCATCCCGCTGCAAAACGCCAACATGCAGCCCGAATACGAAATGCTGCGGCCCGAGGGCATCAGCAACCAGATCTACCGCTTCACCTTGGAAGTGCCGGACAAGGTGCCCGAGGCGGTGTTGCGCGCCATCAAGGGCGGGCTGGGGTGTTGGCCCGACCGGGTGATCGTCGGCAACAACGTCGAGATGCGGATTTGGACGCCCGAGCAGCACGCCGACTACCGCGCAAAACTGCAAGCAGCGATCGGCGACGTACCCCTGGTGACGGCGACGGACGCCTGCGTCGCCGCGCTCAAAACCATGGGGGCGAAACGCATCGCCGCATTGTCGCCGATGTCCGATGTCTACTCAAAGAGCGTGCAGGACTACTACCAGGCGATGGGGTTCGACGTGCCCTATCACGCCGGACTGCAGGTCAAGAAACCGGAGGACATCATCAAGGTGTCGCTGGATGACGCGCTGGAAGGGTTCCGCAAGCTCGACCATGACGATGTCGACACCTTTCTGCATGTGGGCGCCGCTCTAGGCATCGTCGACATGGTCGAGGACCTGGAAAAGGAGCTAGGCCGGCCGATCGTGTCGACCAACATCGCGACCTATTGGTACGCCCTGCGTCAGCACGGGATCCTCGATCCGTTGGAGGGGTTTGGCGAATTGGCGCGCAAGACCGAGATTATCGATTGACGGCCATTACCGGCGACCGGGCGGCCGTGATATTCTCTTTGGGTCGTTCGAAAGCTTTTCGTTGGAGAGAGTAGAAAATGGAAAAGTTTGGGGTTGGGCAGGGGGTCCTGCGGCAAGAAGATCCGCGCTTGCTGCGGGGCCGCGGTTTGTTCGTCAACGATGTCAATCTGCCGGGCCAGACCTATGCGGTCGTCCTGCGCTCGCCCCATGCGCATGCCGAGATTAAATCGATCGACGTGAGCGCCGCCGCGGCCGCGCCGGGCGTGATTGCGGTGTTCACCGGCGAAGACATCGCCGCCGACAATCTTGGTGTGCCCGGCATGCCGGCCAAGTGGAAGCGGCCCGACGGCGAGCCCATGAAGTACCGGCCGCAGCCACCACTGGCATTGGGCTGGGTGCGCTATGTCGGTGATCCGGTGGCGCTGGTGATCGCCGAAACCCTCGACCAGGCGCGCGACGGCGCCGAATTGATCGAGGTCGATTACGAGCCGCTGCCGTCGGTCACCGACACTGCGCAGACCGTCGAGCCCGACGCGCCCCTGGTGTGGGACGATTACCCGGACAACGTGTCGGGGCTGTATCAG
>JBFKGW010000550.1:0-2173 GCA_041633145.1 Alphaproteobacteria bacterium | reverse complement strand
CCGTTCTATCGACGAAGGTATGTGCAACGCGTCGCGGTATTTCGCCACCGTTCGCCGCGCGATTTCGACCCCGTCCGAGCGCAGAATTTCAACGATTCGATCATCAGAGAGGATGTTTTTCGCCGTCTCGGCATCGATCAATTCTTTGATCTGGTGGCGCACCGCCTCGGCGGAATGGGCTTCGCCCGCCGCGGTTGCGGCAATCGCGGTGGTAAAGAAATATTTGAGCTCGAACAGTCCGCGCGGCGTCATCATGTACTTGTTCGTGGTGACGCGGCTGATTGTACTCTCGTGCATTTCGACTGCCTGCGCGACGTCGTTCAGAACCAGCGGTTTCAAGTGGGCGACGCCCTTCTGAAAGAACGCGTCCTGCTGGCGGACGATTTCCGTCGCAACCTTGAGGATCGTGTTGGCGCGCTGGTCGAGAGCCTTTACCAGCCACTGCGCCGACTGCAGGCTCTCCTGCACGTAGCGCCTGTCGCGGCTTGATAACTTATTGGCCGATATTTCCGCATGGTAGCGCCGGTTGACGAGGACGCGCGGCAGCGTGTCGCTGTTGAGTTCGATGACCCAGCCGCCTTTCGGGCTGGCGCGCAACAAGACGTCCGGCGACACCCATTGGGTCACCTCTTGGTCGAACGCCGAGCCGGGCTTGGGATCGAGGGTTTTCAACTCGGCGATCATTTCGGCAATATCTTCGCGATCCACGCCGCACGCCGCTTGCAGCGCAGCGATGTCGTGCTTCGCCATCAAGTCGAGATTATCGAGGAATGCTTGCATGGCAGGATCGAGGCGGTCGCGTTCGGCTAGCTGCAGGGCAAAACACTCGGCCAGGTCACGCGCGAATACGCCGATCGGATCGAACCGCTGTAGTTTGTCGAGAACCGCGTCGATAGCCTGGGGTGAACAGCCGAGTTGCTCGGCCAGCGCCGCCACCGACGTCGACAGGTAGCCGTCCTCGTTCACCGAGTCGATGAGCGCGCGGCCAATCAGGCGTTCGCTATGATCGGCGATATCGACATTGAGCTGCGCGGTCAGATGCTCGTGCAAGGTTGGTGCGTGACCAACCGCAAGATCGCCAGCGTCGGCCGGCTCGAAGCCCTGTCCGCCCGAACCGGAACTGCCGAAAGCGCTCTCGCTGGCGGGACTTAACGCGTCGGCGCTGGCGCCCGCCGATTGAGGATCGTCGGCCCAGACATTTTCATAATCGGTGTCGAGCGGCGCATCCGATTCCGAAACCGTCTCGCGTTGGGTCAATTCACTCACGTCGGCCGGTTCCGGCGCGTCCGCGGTATCTTCGGGGTTGATTTCCTGGGCACTAATGTCGCCGCCATCGCCTTCGTCGATTTCGGTCAGCGAATCCTCACGCTCGAGCAAGGGGTTCTGCTCAAGTTCGCTTTCGACGAAGTCGGCAAGCTCCAAATTAGACAATTGCAGCAGCTTGATCGCCTGCTGCAACTGCGGCGTCATAACGGGTGCTTGCGTCTGCCGCAGGTTGAGACGCTGTGAAAGTGCCATGACTTATAGGTCTACAGGGTGAATCTTTCGCCCAGGTAAACGCGCCGAACGTCTCTGTGAGCAACGATTTCAGCCGGCTCACCGCTATAAAGTACGGCGCCATCATGCAAGATATATGCCCGATCGACAATATCGAGCGTCTCACGCACATTGTGGTCGGTGATGAGTACACCGATACCGCGGTCCTTGAGGTGGCCGACCAGGTCGCGAATATCGGAAACCGCGATCGGATCGATGCCGGCCAAGGGTTCGTCGAGCAGCATAAAATGGGGCCGGCAGGCGAGCGCGCGGGCGATCTCGACGCGCCGCCGCTCGCCGCCCGATAGCGCCAAGGACGGCGTGCGCCGCAGATGGCTGATCGAGAACTCGGCCATCAGGTCTTCGAGCAGGATTTCGCGGCGCTCGACCTCAGGCTCGACGACTTCGATGACAGCGCGAATATTTTGCTCGACCGTCAGCCCGCGGAAGATCGACGCCTCCTGTGGCAGATAACCGATGCCCAAGCGCGCTCGGCGGTACATTGGCAGTTCGGTGATATCGTGGCCGTCGAGCGAAATGGTGCCCGTGTCGGGCGATAGCAGGCCGGTAATCATGTAAAAACAGGTTGTCTTGCCGGCGCCGTTCGGCCCCAGCAGTCCGACCGCCTCGCCCCGCT
>JBFKGW010000549.1:0-2174 GCA_041633145.1 Alphaproteobacteria bacterium | reverse complement strand
TTCTTCGATCCTGCCGGCGGCGGCGATCCGATCCTCTACCAGCACCTGTTCTGGTTCTTCGGTCACCCTGAAGTTTACATCATGATCCTGCCGGGCTTCGGCATGATCTCGCAGATCGTGGCGACCTTCAGCCGCAAGCCGGTGTTCGGCTATCTCGGCATGGCCTACGCGATGGTGTCGATCGGCTTCATCGGGTTCATCGTGTGGGCGCACCACATGTACACCGTCGGCCTCGACGTCGACACGCGGGCCTATTTCACCGTCGCGACGATGGTCATCGCAGTGCCGACCGGCATTAAGATCTTCTCTTGGATCGCCACCATGTGGGGCGGCTCGATCCGCCTCGACACGCCGATGCTGTGGGCGCTCGGGTTCATCTTCCTGTTCACCGTGGGCGGTGTGACCGGCGTCGTGCTGGCCAATGCCGGCATCGATGTCGCGCTGCACGACACCTATTATGTGGTTGCCCATTTCCACTACGTGTTGAGCCTGGGCGCGGTATTCGCGATTTTTGCGGGGTTCTACTACTGGATCGGCAAAATGTCGGGCCGCGCCTATAACGAAACCCTCGGCAAACTCCATTTCTGGATTACTTTTATCGGCGTCAACCTGACTTTCTTCCCGCAGCATTTTCTCGGGCTGTCCGGTATGCCGCGGCGCTATCCGGATTTCCCCGACGCCTACGCCGGTTGGAACTTCGTGTCATCGATCGGCTCCTACATTTCGGGCATTGGCATGGTGCTGTTCGTCTACATCGTGATCCATACCTTGACGTCGGGTCGGCGCGTGGAAGCCAATTACTGGGGTGAAGGCGCGACCACGCTGGAGTGGACGGTGCCGTCGCCGGCGCCGCACCATACCCACGAGGAATTGCCCGAACTCGCCCCGGCGGAAGCCCATTGACCGGCCGGTAAGGACGGGCGGAGACAACCGCGTTGACTGACACGACTTTAACCCACCGCAGCGAAAGCGCCGTTTTGGCGACGGAGTCGAGTGTCGGCGACTTCGTGCAGCTGCTGAAGCCGCGGGTGATGTCGCTGGTGGTGTTCACCGGCGTGGTCGGGTTGGTTATAGCGCCGGGTTCCCTTCACCCGTTGCTCGCGGTCATCGCCATCTTGTGTATCGCCATTGGCTCGGGCGCGGCCGGCGCGATCAACATGTGGTACGACCGCGATATCGACGCGATCATGGACCGCACGGCCAAGCGGCCGATTCCGGCGGGCCGGGTGGCGCCCAACGATGCCCTGGTCTTCGGCGGTCTGTTGGCGCTGCTGTCCGTCGGGCTGTTGGGGCTGACCACCAACTGGGTTGCCGCCGGCTTACTGGCCTCGGCGATCCTGTTCTATGTGTTCATCTACACGGTCTGGCTCAAACGCCGCACCCCGCAGAATATCGTCATCGGTGGCGCCGCCGGCGCGTTTCCGCCGTTGATCGGCTGGGCGTCGGTGACCGGCGACGTCGCGGCGATGCCGCTGATTTTGTTCGCCATCATCTTCTTCTGGACACCGCCGCACTTCTGGGCGCTCGCGCTGTTCCGCAGTGGCGATTATGGCCGCGCCGGCATTCCGATGTTGCCGGTGGTCGCTGGGCGCCGCGCCACCAAGGCGCAGATGCTGCTCTATACGGTGGCCCTGTTGCCGCTGACCGTTTCGCCCTATTTCTTCGGCGCGACCGGGCTGGTCTATGCTGGCGGTGCGGCGCTGCTGGGTGTGCTGTTCATTGCCAGCGCGATCGGTGTCTGGCGCGAACCCGATGCGGCTGGCGACCGGCGGGCCCGCAAGATGTTCGGATTCTCGATCCTCTATCTGTTCTTGCTGTTCGCGCTATTACTCGCCGATCTTGTCGTCAACTTAGGCAGGTTGTGATGGCGCGCCGCGAACTCAGCCAACGGCATCGTGAACAAAGCGGCAAGAACCGGGCGGTCCTGTTCGCCCTGCTGGCATTTTGTGTCGTTTTCTATCTGGTTTTCATCACCCGCGCGGGGCTCCTGGGATGAGCGGCCAAACAACAGCCGAGACCACTTCGCGGCGTCAGCGGCGGCGCAACCGCTACCTATTCGCCGGTTTGGCGGTGCTCGTGCTCGGCATGAACGGCTTCGCCTATGCGACCGTGCCGGCCTATCGCGCGTTCTGCCAGAAATTCGGCTTCGCCGGCACGCCGCTGGTCGAAGCGTT
>JBFKGW010000548.1:0-2175 GCA_041633145.1 Alphaproteobacteria bacterium | reverse complement strand
TCGACGACGCCGACGAATACTGGGACCGGGTGGCGGCGTTCTCGCCGTTCACCGTGTGGTTCAACCAGACCGGCCAGCCGGCGATCAGCCTGCCGGTCGAGCAAACTGATCAGGGTTTTCCGGTGTCGGTGCACGCGGTCGCGCGCTACGCCGACGAGGCGACCTTGTTCCGCCTGTCGGGCCAGCTCGAGGCCGCGATGCCGTGGGCCGAGCGACGGCCGGCGAGGCTCACTTAACTATGACGAATGAATAAGACCAATTCGGTTGCCGGTACACTTTATCTATGCGCTCAAACTGTCGTGTATGGCCTTGGCGAGGTCGGCGCGCCTGAACGGTTTGGTCAACAACGTCTCGTCGAAGCCGGGTACCTTATCGCTGGTGTAGAGGTCGTCGGTGTACCCTGACATGAACACCAGTTTCAGTTGCGGGTTGAGGCGCTTCACCTTGGCGGCAAACTCAGGACCGCTGGCACCACCGGGAAGCACCACATCAGACAGCAGCAAATCGATCTGACCCGCTTCGTCGTCAAAGATCTGCATTGCAGCGCTGGCATCAGATGCTTCGAGCACCCGATAACTTAATTTCTCCAATGCATCAGTCGTCAAAGAGCGAACTTCAGGGTCATCTTCCAAAACCAGGACGGTTTGACCTTGCCCGTGGTCCAGTTGTTCTGCGTCTTGGATCGGTTGATCCGATCCGCTTGCCGCTACTGCGCTGGGCAGGAACATTCTTACTTCGGTGCCCTTGCCCTGCGCGCTTTCGATTACTACGGCGCCGCCCGACTGACGGGCAAAACCGTAGACCATCGATAATCCAAGCCCGCTGCCCTCGCCGACCTCTTTGGTCGAGAAGAAGGGTTCGAACGCATGATCGAGCACGTCGTTCGCCATGCCCGTGCCGGTGTCGCGCACCGTGATCTGGACATAATCGCCGGCCGCGACGTCGTCGGTGATGCGAAGGTCGTGGTCGTGCAGGTGAACATTCTCGCTCCAGATCTCCAGAACACCGCCGTCGGGCATCGCATCGCGGGCGTTGATCGCCAGGTTCAAAAGGGCGTTTTCGAGTTGCCCAGGATCGGCCAGCACTGGCCAGATATCTTCGCGAACACCGGACAAGATTTTAACCGGTTCACCCAAGGTGCGTTGCAGTAGCTCGCAGAGATCAGGAAAGAGCTCTTTCAAATCGATCGGCTGCGGCTGCAATACCTGGCGGCGGGAGAAGGCGAGCAAGCGTTGCGTCAACTCCGCACCGCGTGTGGCGGCGCGGTCGATCGATACAAGTAGATGATTGTCGCCGAGTTGGTCTGCCAGGATCTCGGTGTTTCCCAGTATGACGGCGAGCAGATTGTTGAAATCGTGCGCCACGCCGCCGGTCAGTTGGCCAATAGCCTCTAATTTTTGAACGCGATGAATTTGCTGCTCCATTTCTTTACGCTCGGTTATGTCTTGAACCGTGCCAACCAGATATCTTAATTCGCCGTCCTGATCCCTTGTCGAAATAGCCTCTTCATGTACCCAGCGGACGGTTCCATCGGGCAACACAATCCGATGGTCAATCGAGTGGGGCAGTCCTTTCGAAAAGGCTTGGTCTGCCGAGTCTCTTACCGCGCCCACATCATCGGGATAAACGGCGGCGAAAAAACGTTCGGAAGTCGGTTCGAATTCGCCTGGATTGCGGCCGAAAATACGATAAACCTCGTCTGACCAATGAATGTCACCGGTTTTGAGATCCAGCGACCAATTACCGATGTGCGCGATCTTTTGCGCCTCGCTCAGTGCCCTCTCGCTCTTCCGAAGCGCTTTCTCGGCCTGATGCAACTCGGTGACATCCTCGGATAGAATAAAGAAACCCGCGATATCTCCGTTCAGATCCCGATGCGGTACGCGGTTCGCCTTGGTGGTTCGCGTCACACCATCGGGAAAAGTTACAGCTTCAATTATGGTCTGCTGGCAGCCATTTAATACGCGCTCGATTTGAACTCGAAATGTCTCGTAAGCCGGTCCGTAAATTTCCGCGATGGTTTTGCCGACGATCTCCTCGGCCGGCTGCGCAAGCCACTGGCAGCAGGTTTTGTTGGCGAAGCAATAGCGCTGTTGTGCATCGGCATAAGCGATCAGCACCGGCAAATTGTCGGTTATCTGGCGCAGCTGATCGCGGCTATCGAGGAGCGCTTGC
>JBFKGW010000547.1:0-2176 GCA_041633145.1 Alphaproteobacteria bacterium | reverse complement strand
TTGCCGCTTAATAAGCGTCGATAAGCGCGGTTCGGGGGGCACCGGGCAACAGAAGCCCCCCACTTAACACCGCCTGCGACAATTTATTTTGTGGTTGCCCCCTAAATTAAGAGTCATTTCCGTTGACGCGCGCCGCCCACCACGCTTCCATCACCCGGTTATGAGCGAAGAACCTCTTAGATACGATTGGATGGTCGAGGACGCGTTGCGCGGGGTCGTTCGCGCCGCCCTCGAACACACGATCGAACACGGCCTGTCGGGCGACCACCACTTTTACCTGACGTTCCGCACCCAAGCCCCTGGTGTCGTCATGCCGGATTTCCTGCGGGAGCGGTATCCTGAGGAAATGACGATCGTCTTGCAGCATCAATTCTGGGACCTGACAGTCGACGACGCGGCGTTCGGCGTCAGTTTGAGCTTCGACAACCAACTCGCGGAATTGAGTGTGCCGTTCGCCGCCCTGTCGGCGTTTGTCGATCCGTCGGTCAAGTTCGGCCTCCAGTTCAATGTCGAGTCGGGGGCCGATACGGCAGATGCACCACAGATCGGCGGACGCGTGCCGGCGGTACGCGAGACCGGCGACTTGGTGCCGGTCGCCGAAGCGACCGCCGCCGACAACGATTCGGACAAAGAAGACAGCAAACCGACCGCCGAAGTGGTCAACCTCGAGACCTTTCGCAAGAAATAACACCTCGATCGCACAGCGCCGATGGCCCGGGAAAACGAATTCGTCGCCCACGTGCACGATCTGTTGGCACCGTTCGGCGAAGGCGCCGACAGCCTCCGCATCCGCGGTATGTTCGGCGGTTTTGGTGTGTTCCTCGGCGATACCATGTTCGCCCTGATCGCCGACGACGTTTTGTATTTCAAAGTCGACGCGCAAACGCTGGCGGAATTCGCAGCGGCCGGCTCGGAACCCTTTACCTACGAGCGCGGCGGCAAGGCGCGCCAGATGTCCTACTACACGGCGCCGGACGGCGCGCTCGAAGACGCCGAGGCGGTATATCCGTGGGCCGAACGGGCGATCGCCGCGGCGATCCGCAACCACAAACGCTGAGTAATCCAAGGCGGCCGACCAGCGGTCATCAGCAAATCTGTCCGGCTGCTCCATTCGGGGTTTACCTGGCGGCGATCGCAATCATAATGCGCGCCAAATCAAGGAGCTATTAAACTATGACGCGCGATATCCGCATCGAATCCGACACCATGGGCGAGGTCGAGGTCCCGGCCGATAAGTACTGGGGCGCCCAAACCCAGCGCAGCTTGGAAAACTTCCCGATCGGCGACGAGCGCATGCCGCTGTCGCTGGTTCGTGCGCTCGGCATTCAAAAGCAGGCCGCAGCGCGGGCCAATCTGGCGCTCGGCCAACTCGAACAAGAGATTGCCGGCGCGATCGACCAAGCCGCGCAGGAAATCATCGACGGCAAATTCGATGACAATTTCCCGCTGGTGGTCTGGCAAACCGGCTCGGGCACCCAGTCGAACATGAATGCCAACGAGGTGATCGCCAACCGCGCGAACGAAATTCTCGGCGGGCAACGGGGCGATAAATCACCGGTCCATCCCAACGACCACGTCAACCGCAGCCAGTCGTCCAACGACACCTTTCCCGCCGCGATGCATATCGCCGCGGCGCTCGAGATCGAAGATCGCCTGTTGCCAGGGTTGGCCCATTTGCACGGGGCGCTCGCCGCGAAGGCAGCGGAATTCGACGACATCATCAAAATCGGCCGCACCCATACCCAAGACGCCACCCCGTTGACCCTGGGCCAGGAATTTTCCGGTTACGCCACCCAGGTGCAAGGCGTGATCGATGGCGCGCGCCGCACACTGCCCGAACTGTATCAGCTGGCGCAGGGCGGTACCGCCGTCGGCACCGGCCTGAACGCGCCGGTCGGCTTCGCCGAACGATTTGCCGAGGAAGTCGCCGACATCACCGGTAAGGCGTTTGTCACCATGAGCAACAAGTTTGCCGGGCTGGCTGCTCACGACGCGCTGGTCGCGGCCTCGGGCGCACTCAATGTCGGCGCCGTGGCGGTGATGAAAATCGCCAACGATATCCGCTTTCTCGGCTCTGGGCCGCGCAGCGGCATCGGCGAGTTGAACCTGCCGGCAAACGAACCAGGCTCCTCGATCATGCCGGGCAAGGTGAACCCCACCCAGTCCGAGGCGATTA
>JBFKGW010000546.1:0-2178 GCA_041633145.1 Alphaproteobacteria bacterium | reverse complement strand
TGCCTCGCCGGTTCCGGCCACATCGCCGGGGTGGTCAATCCGCCGGCCAATAAGAAGTACGGTTACTGGATCGATAAGAACAATCCGCCCGATCCGGAGGAATGGTTCGCCGGCGCGACCGAAAAACCCGGCTCGTGGTGGCCGGAATGGCGTAGGTGGATCAAGAAATACGCCGGCGGCTCGGTGGCCGCCCGCAAGCCCGGCGACGGCAAGCTGAAGGTGATCGAAGCCGCCCCGGGCAGCTACGCCTCGGCGCGCTTCGATACCACCGATTAGCGGCCCGAATTGCCCGACTTGATGTGGTTGGCAGCGAGTTGGCAATACGTGGCGACCGATTCCGGCCAGTAGTCGAGCTCTTCCTGGCGCAGTTCGCGCAGCGGTTTGGCTGGAATGCCGGCCCATAACTCACCCGCTTTGACCACCTTGCCCGGCGAGACCACCGCCCCGGCAGCGACCATGGCGCCAGTTTCCACCACCGCGCCGTCGAGCACCACCGAGCGCATACCGATGAAACAGCGCGACTGCAGGGTACAGGCGTGGATCAGCGCGCTGTGGCCGATGGTGATTTCGTCGCCAATGATGGTCGGCATGTGTTCGCTGCCGTCCTGGCGCGGACCGTTCAGGTGGATCACCGTGCCGTCCTGCACATTCACCCGCTCGCCGATGCGAATGTAGCTGCCGGCGTCGCCGCGGATCACGGTGTTGTACCAGACGCTCGACCCGGCGCCGATATGCACGTCACCGATCACGGCGGCGGTATCGGCGATGAAGACATCGTCGGCGATGGTCGGCATGACACCAAGATAGGGCTTGACCGGACCGGACATGGTTTCCTCGAGCTGGTGTTCGATTAGGAAAGACAGTTTTAGGGGAACAGGGGTTCCTGTTCCAACCCCGTGGTCTCGGCGATGTCGAACATCAGGTTCATGTTCTGGATCGCCTGCCCGCTCGACCCCTTGACCAGATTGTCGATCGCGGTGACCAGAATGGCACGTCCCGGGATACGGTCGGCGAACACGCCGGTGACGACGAAGTTCGAACCCCGCACGTGGCGGGTCGCCGGGGTGGCACCTGCGGGTACGACACGAACGAACGGCTCCTCGGCGTAACGCGCGACCAGGGTCTGCCGCAGATCGTCGGCGGTGGCGCCATTGGCGAGCCGCACATACGACGTCAACAACTCGCCGCGGTTCATCGGCATCAGGTGCGGCGTAAAATTGACGGTCACCGGTTTGCCGGCCAGCTTGCCGATCTCCTGCTCGATTTCCGGCGCGTGGCGGTGGTGGGCGACGCCGTAGGGGTGGATACCCTCGGCGACCTCGGCGAACAGCGAGGTTTCCTTCAACGCGCGGCCGGCGCCGGTGACGCCCGATTTGGCGTCGATAATGATATCGTCGACATCGATCTGCTTGGCCGCGACCAACGGCAGCAGTTGCAGCAGAGCCGCCGTCGGATAACAGCCCGGACAGGCGACCAGCCGGCCGGCGGCGATGCGTTCGCGGTTATATTCGGTGAGGCCATAGATCGCTTCGGCCTGCAACGCCGGCGCATAGTGCTCGTGGCCGTACCACTCGGCGTAGGTGTCCACATCCTCGAGGCGGAAATCGGCCGACAGGTCGACCACCTTGAGCTCGCCGGGCAGCTCGCGGACGATCTCTTGCGTGGTGCCGTGGGGCAGCGCGCAAAACGCCACGTCGATACCGTCCCACGTCGCGTCCTCGGTCTTGATCAGCGTGGGCAGGTCGTTGCCGCCAAGGTGAGGAAATACCGAGTCGTAAGATTTGCCGGCATGGGTGTTCGCCGTCATCAGGGCGATCGAGGCATTGGGATGGCGCACCAGCAGGCGTACCAGTTCGACACCGGTATATCCGCTGGCGCCCAGGATACCGATCTTGAGCTGATTGCTCGCCCGTTGCGAAGTCGCTTGCGCCGCCATGGCGGGGCACTCCTACTTAATCGTGTTGGCAGCACTGCGGGCTGCGTTACGTATGCCTACTGCGGCTGCTTACTAGGGCAAACCGCCGCGCCTGCGCAACCGGCGAATGCCAGGAAAGTTTATTGCGTGATCGGTCGGGCCGGCACGCCGGCGACGGTGATACCGTCGGCGACTTCGCCGGTGACCACGGCGCCGGCGCCGACAAGGGCTTCGCGGCCGACGCGAACGCCCGGTATCAGCGA
>JBFKGW010000545.1:0-2179 GCA_041633145.1 Alphaproteobacteria bacterium | reverse complement strand
CTGTTCCACCGTCCTGCGATGTTGCGAGTTCGAGCGCTTCCGGGCGCCATAGCACCTCGACCGCGGTGCCGTCGGCGAACCCGTGGGTGCCCACCATGCCGAGCGGCGTTTCCACGCTAGCCATCGACACCGTGCCGCGGAACCGGTTCACATCGCCGAAAAATGCGGCCACGAAGGCGTCGGCCGGGCGCAGATAAATATCGTCGGGGAGTCCGACCTGGCGGAGCGCCCCCTCGCGCATCACCGCAATCCGGTCGGCGATATACATCGCCTCTTCGGAATCGTGCGTGACCATCAGGGTTGCCATCCCGGCTTCCCGCAGAATTCGCGCTGCATCGTCGCGCACCTGATGGCGCAACTGGGCGTCGAGGCCCGAGAACGGCTCATCGAGCAGAACGACCCGCGGCCGCGGCGCGATGGCGCGGGCCAGCGCCACCCGTTGCTGCTGGCCGCCGCTCAGCTCGTGCGGAAACGTATCGGCCCAGCGGTCGAGCCCGGTGCGCTCCAGTGCCCTGTCCGTGCGTGCGCGGCGGTCGGCGGATGCCATATCACGCAACCCGAAGGCGATGTTGTCGCGCACCGATAGATGGGGAAACAGGGCGTAGTCTTGAAAGACCAGTCCCACATTACGCTGCTCCGGCGGCACATTCACCGCGCCGTCGGCCATGGTCTCGGCGCCGATCGACACCCGTCCCTGTTGTAGCGGCTCGAGGCCGGCGGCGACCCGCAGCAAGGTGGATTTGCCGCAGCCCGACGGACCCACCAGGCAGACGATTTCGCCGGGGTCGACCGACAGCGTCACGTCATCGACGGCAAGCAGGTTGCCGAAGCGATGGCTGACATGTTCGAGATTGAGGCTTTGGTTCTGCAAGACCGCTCGCCGTGATGCGCAGCCCGCGTTCGCGGCTGCCGTGGGGGCGCAAGCTAGGCGAAAGCGCTACCCGCGGCAATACGCCCGCTTGGTGGCGCGAAAACTAAGCGGCAGCGCCATCCTCCGGATGCAGCGGCTCGATTTCTCCCTCGGCGTCGTCGGCGGCCTTCTCGATCGAGTCGAACGGCAGCTCGTCCTGCGGCGCGCGCGACGCATAGACATCGACCGCCGGCCGCGTATCGAGCAGTCCCGCCGACTTCAGTTCCTTGACGCCAGGGAGGTCCTGCAGGCTTTCAAGACCGAAATGCGACAGAAACGCTTCGGTGGTGACCCACGTGGTCGGCCGCCCCGGCGTGTTACGCCGGCGGCCCGGCTTGATCCAGCCCGCTTCGAGCAGCACGTCGAGCGTGCCGCGATTGACCGCGACGCCGCGGATACTTTCGACTTCCGCGCGAGTCAACGGCTGATGGTAGGCGATGATCGCCAGGGTTTCGTTGGCCGCCCGCGACAGGCGCCGCTGCACGTCGCGCTCGATTTTCAGCTTGTCCGCCAAATCGGGCGCGGTGCGCAGCGTCCACTTGCCGCCGACTTTCACCACATTCACACCGCGGTCGGCGTAAATTTGGCTGAGGTCAACCAGCAACGCCTCGATATCGGCATCGTTGGGTAAGCGCTCGGCAATCGTCGCCTCGTCGAGGGGCTCGACAGCGGCGAACAACACCGCTTCCAACAGGCGAAGATGCTCGGCGGTATCCATGTCAGCCATCTCCGGGTTCATCATCGATGCTTACCTCTCTGATGTCTGGTGCCGGTGCGCTCGCCGCAGCGGGACGACGCATCCCTTCGCGGCTGCGGAAGTAAATCGGCCCAAACAGTTGATCCTGGCGAATTTCCGCCTGGCCGTTGCGCACCAGTTCCAGACTGGCGGCGAAAGTCGCGGCCAGCGCTGAGCGCCGGACCAAGTCGTCTTTGATACCTTCCGGCAAAAAGCTCGACAGCGTCGACCAATCGGGCACCTTACCGAGCAATTTGGCGAGCCGGCCCAGCGCGTCATCCATCGAGAACAACTCCATCTGCTCGATGCGCAACGGCGCCGGTTTGCGCCGGCGCTGGGTCGCGCCATACGCCTGCAACAATTCGAACAGCGTCGCGTCGTAGATCGATCGCGTGGCCACGCGGATACCTTCTGGGGCGCCGCGGGCAAACACATCGCGACCCAGCAACGGCCGCTTGAACAGCGCTTCGGCAGCGGTGCGCATGGCTTCCAGCCGCTGCAATTGGTAGGCCAACGCGGCGGCCAGCTCGGCG
>JBFKGW010000544.1:0-2182 GCA_041633145.1 Alphaproteobacteria bacterium | reverse complement strand
TCGAGCACGTGCATATCCTCGTTCGGTGCGGCGAGCTCGGCGTGCTCGTGCGTCGCCAGGATGCCGCGGGTATGAAATTGGTCGATCGGCGCCAGGACCTCCGGCGTCAGCGCATTGATATCGATACCTTCTTCTTCCAACGCTTTAAGAATGCGCTCGCCGATGCCCGCTTCGCCATAGTGCGACGCGACTTTTACAAAACTTTCGGTCATATCTGGGGCCTCCCCTTCAAATCTGCCCGCCGTTGGCCTGGCGCGCTTCGTAGGCTTTTATGTGGGCATAGGCGACGGTCAGCAAGGTACTGTCGATCTCCAGATCGCGCGCCCGCTGCAGCATCAGGCCGATAATCGCTTCGCCCTCGGTGCGGTTGCCGGCCTCGATATCGCGCAGCATCGACGTGACGTAGGCTCCTTGGCGGTCGGCGAACAGGGCGCGGTACTGGTCCATGAATTCGACGCTCGGCGGATAGCCGCTCGCCCGCGCCACTTCCGCCGAGGTCTCGAGCATCTGCTGGAACAATGCGGCTCCTTCGTCGGAGGAGACGATCTGGCCGGTATTGGCGCGCATCAAACAGGTCATCGCGGCGGCGGTCGCCAGATGGACGAACTTTTCCCACATCTCCTGCATGACGTTGTCGAGCGCCACGGCTTCGAGGCCGATACAGCCGTCGAAGGCGGCCTGCACGGCCAGAACGCGCTCGCTCAGCCCGCCCGCCTGTTCGCCGAAGCGCAGCCAGTGCCAGTCGTTCATGTGCTCGATCGTGCCGTCGGCAAGCCGTGCCGCCGATAGCTTGATCGTCCCGCCGAGCACCCGCTCCGCGCCGAAGGCGTTGTTGAGCGCGGGAATATGGCCGAGCCCGTTGAGGATCGGCAGCACCATGCCGCTGTCTGCCAGGCCCGGCGCGATGGCCACCATGGCGCTGTCCAAATCGTAGGCCTTGCAGGTCAGCAGCACTAAATCGAAGTTCGGGGTGAGGTCGCCGGCGTTGACTGTTGCCACGGGGCCATCGAAATCGCCGAACATGCTGCGCAGGCGCAAACCCTCGCGTCCCAACTGGGCGCGGCGGGCGTCGCGCACCAGGAAGGTCACGTCGGCGCCGGCTTCGGTCAGCCGGCCGCCGAGATAGCCGCCGATGGCGCCAGCGCCCAAAACGAGAATTTTCATAGCCGTGTTCCTTGCCGCCGCCTATCCTGGCGCACCACTGCGCGTTGCTCGGAGTATTAATCTAACGCCGATCGCCGCCGCCGTCAGGGGGCCCGAGATTAAGCCGGCGTCGACGTATTTAAAGTTGAGGTTCGACCGATGAAGATCAGCGCTATCGATATAGACCGGCTCGCAGTGCCGATCCGCCGGCCAATCCGCACGGCGGCGCACGATTTCACCCACGCCCATACGGTGTTGGTACGCCTGCGCAGCGATGCCGGGCTGACCGGCCTGGGGTGGTGCTTTGCCTTCGAGGCGTCGAAGGCGGCTGCGTTGGCCGTATTGGTCGAAGACCTGGTGTCGCTGTACGAGGGGCGCGATCCACGGGCGGTGCGGGCCAACTTCGATCGGGCGTGGCGCGATTTGAATTTTTTCGGCCATGGCGGCCCGGCGATGATGGCGCTATCGGCGCTCGACACGGCATGCTGGGATCTGGCCGCGCAGGCGGCCGAATTGCCGCTCTACCGCTATCTCGGCGGCGACGCGGCGCGGGTGACCACCTATGCGTCGTCGGGCCTGTGGCTGAACTATTCGGTCGACGAGTTGATCGCCGAGGCCGAAGAGTTTCGCTTGCAAGGCCACCGGGCGATGAAGGTGCGGATCGGCCGAACCGATTTCATGACCGATGTCGAGCGGGTGGGCCGGGTGCGTGAGGCGCTCGGGCGCGACATCGAACTACTCGTCGACGCTAACCAGGCGTGGCCGGAATCGGTCGCGATCCGCGCCGGCCGGTTGTTCGAGGAGCTCGATATCTTCTGGCTGGAGGAGCCGGTCTTCTATGCCGACCTGGAGGGGTGCGCGCGGGTTGCCGCGGCGTTGGACATGCGGGTGGCGACCGGCGAGACCTCATACGGTTCGGCCGCCATGAAACAGCACCTGGAGGCGCGCACCGCCGATGTGTTGATGCCCGATCTGCAGCGGATGGGCGGGATTACCGAATACTTGAACGCCGCAACCTTGTGCGCGGCCTATCACCAGC
>JBFKGW010000543.1:0-2207 GCA_041633145.1 Alphaproteobacteria bacterium | reverse complement strand
TGGCGGAAAAAGGCCTGACCTCGCGGTTCCAACTGCTCCGCTCACAACAGGAAATGAACCGGGCGCAGGGTCAACTGACGCAAATCGAGGTCGAAAAGGAACAGACCACCCGCGCCATGGCGGAAACGCGCGGGCGCATCGCCGAGCTCGAGGCGACGACGCGCGCTGACGCCTTGACCGAACTGGACAGCGTGATTGACGATCTGCGTGACATTGAGGAAACGACGCAGAAGCATGACAACCGGTTCCAGCGCCTCGACATTCGCGCGCCGGTGCGCGGTATCGTACAAACGTTGAATGTACACACCCTCGGCGGCGTTGTCGCATCGGGTGAAACCATCGTTGAAATCGTCCCCGTAAACGACGAGCTGGTCGCCGAAGTTCGCTTGTCGCCGCGCGACATCGGCCATATCACCCCCGGGCAAACCGCCAAGGTAAAGTTCACAACCTACGATTTCGGCCGCTACGGTTCCGTCGACGGAGTTCTAAAGTCGGTATCGGCGACCACCATCTTCGACGACGACGGTCTGCCTTATTACCGGGCAATCGTACAACTTAATCAAAACCACATCGGTCCCGACGCCAGCCGCAACCCGATCACCCCGGGCATGACGTTGACCGCCGAGATACTTACCGACGACCGGTCCCTGCTGCAGTATCTGCTCAAACCGGTCTATCGCGGCATCAACGAAGGCTTCCGCGAACGCTGACATTTTGCCGGAAAATTGCATAGATAGATTTCTAAAATACCGCGCATTAACCGTAATCCTGAAGATTTCGTAAATCATAAGAACCGACACTGCCATGGCGACCGGAAACCCGTGAGGGCCAGACGATGGCGGATGAAAATATTCACGAGGATGAGATAGATGGCGAGGAGGACGCCCTCCTCGACCAGCCGATGGGCAGTGAGCATTCGGCGTTCTTGCCCGATGAGGAACTGCACGACCAGCTGCCCGACGAGGCGGAAGGCGACGAGCGCACCGCACTGACCGCCGCCCACCAAGGTGCGCGCGGGACGACGACGCCGGCTGATAACGCAGCAGCGTTTAACCAAGCGGGCGATTTCGACTTGCTCGATGAGGCGTCGGAGCGAGTAGTAAATCGCGCTAATGCGCCAGCACGAGAGTTTGACGACCCCCTATCTGGCAATCCTGCATTGGATAATCTCGCCAACTTCGATTCTGAGCTATCGGGCATCAATGGCGAGGTGGCGCAAAACGTGTCGCAAGGCGGTGGCCGCGCGGCGGCCCTGGCGACCGAGCGGGGCTTTGCAAACACCGATACCGCGCGTGCGAATACCGGTGACGAACCGCAAATTAACGACGGCGACGCAGGTCCGACTAATACGGGCTCGAGCAGTTCAGCTGCAGGCACGGACGAAGAACTGTCGCTGAATGTCGAGCTACCGGGAGCAACCGATGCTAGCTCTGGCAATGAGGGCCTCGGCGACGACGGAGATCAGAGCGGACAGCAAATTGGCGCTGGCTCGGATGACGACAACGAAGAATATTACGAAAGCGACGATCAAACAGGCGATCAGGAAGTTGCTGCCGGCGAAGAAGGCGGCGGTGGCGTAAATCCCATCATCGGCGACAAGTTCGATAATAACCTGGTCGGCACCGACGGCCGCGACATGATCAACGCGCAAGATGGCGACGACACCGCGTCGGGCGGCGCCGGCGACGACCTGATCATGGGTAAAAAGGGCGACGACTGGCTCGAAGGCGGCCTCGGCGACGATACCCTCAAAGGCGGTCACGGCGACGATACCTTTGCCTTTTCCGATGGCGATTTCGATGGCAATGCTTGGACCGATGTGGTGGACGGCCAGGGCCAAAGTGGCAAAGCGTCGTCTGACTATGACACCATTGATCTGTCCAACGTCACCCAAGGCTGGACCTTGGAAGTCGACGGCGGGGGCGCCGGGGCGGAGGCCACGCACCTTTCCAACCCGACGCAATATACCGAAGGCGGTGGCGAATTCAGCGGTACCATCACCTTCGCCGACGGTTCCGAGATCGTCTTCGACAATATCGAAAAGGTCGACTGGTAGTCGAAACCGTCGCCGTTCTCCTCTAGACTGCCTCCCAACGCACCGAAAGCAAGGGAGGCCAATCCATGCTGTTCACGATGTTCTGCATCGACAAGCCCGGCGTGCTGGAAACGCGCAAAGAGGTCATGCCGGCACACATCGAATATCTCGC
>JBFKGW010000542.1:0-2228 GCA_041633145.1 Alphaproteobacteria bacterium | reverse complement strand
TGTTCTGCCGGCCTTAGTCTTGGGGCGCCACGCCATCGTCCATTTCGACGAATCCTGGACGCCGGCGTTTTTCGGCTTTGCCCGCAACAGCATACTTCTTGCCTCCTGCGCCGCCGGTGGCGCGGTCATCCTGGCGATCTTTCTCGCCTATGGCCGCCGCATCGCCGGCCACACCGCCTTCGGCGCGCTGTCGCGGGTCGCCATGTTGGGCTACGCCGTGCCAGGCGCGGTGCTGGCGATCGGCGTGATCATTCCGCTGGCGCGCTTGGACAACACGGTCGATGCGGTGGCGCGTGATCTGTTCGGCGTCTCCACCGGGCTGTTGCTCAGCGGCACCGTGTTCGCGGTGATCTTCGCCTACATCGTGCGCTTTCTCGCGGTCGCCTTCGGCGCCGTCGAAGCCAGCCTGACCAAGGTCCGTCCGACCATGGACATGGCCGCGCGCACCCTGGGCTGCGCGCCCGGTGAGACCCTGTGGCGGGTCCATCTGCCGCTGGTGCGCGGCAGCGTGCTGGCCGCCGCGACCATCGTGTTCGTCGATTCCATGAAAGAACTGCCGGCGACGCTGATCCTGCGGCCGTTCAATTTCGACACATTGGCGACCCACGTGTTCCAGTTCGCGTCTGACGAACAGCTCGAGATCAGCGCGCTGGCGGCGCTGACCATCGTCGCCGCTGGCGTCGTGCCGGTGATCCTGTTGAGCCGCGCCATTCGCGGCGCCCGGCCGACCACGCAGACGCCCAGTTTCTATACCGCGCCCCTACCTGTGCATTCGGTAGCGGCGGAGTAAACTTCGACACGGCAGATTGGTGAGTAGCAACCTTCGTACGTCCAGCCCTGAAATTCGGGTTGATGCGCGTCAAAGTTTGAATAGCGTAGCCGGCTTATAAATTTGCGTATGAATTTCATTAGACCGTCGATATTCCGGCGATGGACCGTGGCCGAACTAGTCGGTCTGGTGTCGGTTTCCTTCGCCTTGATCGCGTTTAATTCAGTCGAGGTTACGGCCTTTTCAACGCCACCAAGCACAGCGCAGCTGACGCGGTTCGATGAACTGCGGGCCGTCGAAGTACTCATTTGTAATATTCGAATGTCGTCCGTTAAGTATGAGGGCCTGGACCGAAATGATCCCCAGATATCGATAATCCAAAACACCGATGAAAAAACCCGCCCATTTGGCGACATTGGGATCATGTTCGATAGGGAAAAAACAAAGGCAACTTTTTTCGCAGCTAATCCGCCCACAGAAGACCTGGATATAGCCGGCCTGCAACCGTTGGCCAGTACCGCTTCATTGCTACCTGTCAGGGGCAGAGGTTTTTTAACGTCAAGTACGAATGGCGCAATCGTGGTCCCGAACATTATTTTCGAGCTTGATTTTACAGGGGCGTTTGGTGATTTGCGTATTCTCGCCGATCCAGCCTTCGAAGGCATATTTCCGGTTATCGGGGGATCCTTTGCGGGGGTGGAAAATGCCTGGCTTATTGCCGGCCAGTGCAAACCGGACATTCCAGACGCAACTTCATGGCCCAGGATTGCGTGGTTAAGCGACGCCAATTGCGGTCATACTTCGGCACAGGAGAGCGTCGCAATCGACCATTTGCTGAGGTCCAAGCGCGGGGATGGCGACCTCGTCGAAGCCTATAAGTGGCTTCAGATTTACCTGGGTAAAGTCGATGAAGATTCACTCGGGTACTACAGTGCTAGTATCGAGCGAGACATAGCCGCGAGTTGGATGACGCCCGAACAAATCACAGACGCGGAGCGCTTGGCCGCCGAATGGGTCGCCGACCCGAGCCGATGCGAAGACTCACGTTTGATCAACCCGACCGAATAGCAACAAATACCCTTTGATCTAACGTGCTCCGACGATGTCACCTGCCCAATAGCTGCGACGCACCTCACGCTCCTTCGCGTCCGGCCTCGGTCTCACCCGTGTCGGCCGAAGGCGGCACATCGGCGACGCGGCGATAGGCCACCAGCGCCAGCAACAGACCAAGCGCCAGCGCGCCGAACATTGTGCGGTAGGCAATCGCCGGGCTGCGGCCCAGCTCGTCGACCGGAAAGACCTCGAGGATCGCTCCGGTGACCATCTGCACCAGAAAAACGCCCGACCAGGTGCACACGTTGATGGCGGTGAAGACACGGCCGGAATAATGATCGGGAAACAGGCTGCGCGCATGGGCGAAGATCGGCGAGGCCATCGCCGAGGTCAGCGCGAAGGCCGA
>JBFKGW010000541.1:0-2234 GCA_041633145.1 Alphaproteobacteria bacterium | reverse complement strand
GTGGCGCCGGCTGGCTGGTTAGCCGTTCGATGGCGTCGCCGGCGGCGGGCCCGGACATCCGGATAACCGCCACGCCGGCGGTTCCCGCGCCGCTGGCGAGAGCATAAATGGTGTCGTTCATTGCTCCACCGTACCGGCTTCGACGCTCCGCTTAGTCTTTCTTGGTGTCCTGCGCCGCCGCCGCGAGACCCGACCAGAACATTTTTTGAAACTGTTCCCAGCCTTCGGCCCCGGCCGGGGCCCAGCTGCGCAGCAGCGCCTGGGGATCCATCGCCTCCATTCCGGCCAAGATGCGCTTGCGCATTTCTTCAACGACTTCTTGCTGGACATCGCTGACATCGGGCAAGCCCATCAACTGCCTTGCCTCTTCCGGCGTGCAGTCGATATCAACGGTGATCTTCATGACCGCCTCCTGTTTCCTGTTGGTCCCGTTGCGTGGCAACTAACGTGTTACGGAGAGCGTGGCAACAAATACGGTGCTCCTCAAATGGCAGGAAATCTGCTCGGCAACGAAACCAGCCCCTATTTGCTGCAGCACGCCGACAATCCGGTCGAATGGCACCCCTGGGGCGAGGCGGCGCTCGCGCGCGCCCAGGAACTCGACCGGCCGATCCTATTGTCGATCGGCTACGCGGCGTGCCACTGGTGCCATGTGATGGCGCACGAGAGCTTCGAGGACCCTGACACCGCGGCGGTGATGAACGAGCTGTTCATCAACATCAAGGTCGACCGCGAAGAGCGCCCCGACATCGACACCATCTACATGACGTCGCTGGCCTTGTTCGGCGAGCAGGGCGGCTGGCCGCTCACCATGTTCTGCACGCCGGACGGCAAACCGTTCTGGGGCGGCACCTATTTCCCGCCAACCTCGCGCTACGGCCGGCCCGGCTTTCCCGACCTGCTGCGCCACGTCGCCCGGATCTACCGCGAGGAGCGCGACAAGGTGGCAACCAACAGCGAAGCCGTGGTGGCAGCGCTGCAGGACATGTCACAGCCCGAGAGCGCCGGCGCGATCGCGCCTGACGCGGTCAACCGCGCCGCCGAGCAGATCGTCCCGGAAATCGACCCGCGCCACGGCGGCATCGGCACCGCGCCGAAGTTCCCGCAGGCGCCGATTCTCAGCGTTCTATGGCGTGGCTATAAGCGCACCGGCGATGAAAAGCTGCGCGACGGGGTACTGCTCACCCTCGACAAGATGGCGCAGGGCGGCATCTACGATCACCTCGGTGGCGGCTTCGCCCGCTACTCGACCGACGCCGCCTGGCTGGCGCCCCATTTCGAAAAAATGCTCTACGACAACGCCCAGCTCCTCGAACTCTACACCGAGGCTTGGCAGGAGACGCAGAAGCCGCTGTACGCCCAGCGGATCGCCGAGACCGCCGAGTGGGTATTGCGCGAAATGGTCAACCAGACGCCGCCCGGCGGCGGCTTTTCCGCCACCATCGACGCCGATTCCGAGGGCGAGGAGGGCAAATTCTACGTCTGGTCCGAGGACGAAGTTCGTACCCTGCTGGGCGACGACGCGGACTTCTTCATGGCCGCCTACGACGTGCGGCCCAGCGGCAACTGGGAAGGCAAGACCATCTTGAACCGCACCCGCGACCCCGAGCTCAAAGACGCCGAGACCGAGGCGCGGCTCGCCGCCTGCCGGCAAACGCTGTTCGACGCCCGGTCGAAACGGGTGCCACCGGGGCTCGACGACAAGGTACTGGCCGACTGGAACGGCCTGATGATCGGCGCCCTGGCGCGCGCCGCCACGGCGTTCGAGCGGCCGCAATGGCTCGGCGCGGCGGAGACAGCCTTCCGGTTCGTCATCGAGAACATGACCGACGGCGACGGCGCGGGCGCCAGGCTTTTCCATTCGTGGCGCAACGGCACGGCCAAACACGTCGCCACCCTGGACGATTACGCCAATATGTGCCGCGGCGCGCTGTTGCTGTTCGAGGCGACGCAGAACCGCGACTATGTTGAAAAAACAAGATCCCTGGTCGCAGTCGCCAATAACCATTATTGGGACGACAATGCCGGCGGCTACTATTTCACTGCCGACGACGCCAACGACGTGATCACCCGCACCAAAAATTCTCTCGATAATGCGACGCCGGCGGGCAACGCGGTGATGGCGGAAGTGCTTGCCCGGCTCTATTACCTCACCGGCGAGGACGAATATCTCGCTCAGTGCGAACGCTTGATCGCCGCGTTCTCCGGGGAAGCGGCGAAAAATCCCTATCACT
>JBFKGW010000540.1:0-2238 GCA_041633145.1 Alphaproteobacteria bacterium | reverse complement strand
GGCGTCGATGCGCGCGGCGCGCGCGCCGGCCGACAGTTTGTCGACTTTGGTGAGCACGACCTGATAGCTGACCGCAGCGGCGTCGAGCATCGCCATCATTTCTTCGTCGTTGGCTTTGATGCCGTGCCGGCCGTCGATCAGGATGCACAGCCGGCGCAGGGTGGGGCGTCCGCGAAGATAATCGCGCACGGTCTGGGTCCAGGCGGCGATGTCGGTTTTGGAGGCTCGGGCATAGCCGTAGCCCGGCATATCGACCAGCCACAACCGGCCGCCGAGGTCGAAATAATTCAGCTGCTGGGTTCGCCCCGGCGTATTGCTGGTGCGCGCCAGCGACCGCCGGCCAGTGAGCGCATTGAGCAGGCTCGATTTGCCGCAATTGGACCGGCCGGCGAAGGCCACTTCCGGCAAACCCGGTTCGGGCAGGTCGTCGAGTTGCGCGACGCCGCGCATAAAGGTGCAGTTTTGGGCGAACAGCCAGCGGCCGAACTCGAGCCGCTCGTCGTCCGCCGGCTCGGCGGGAGCCGATGCGGCGCCGGCCGGCTTTTGGCCGGACGTGGGCATGGACTAGGTAGTCTTTGCGCCGCCGCCGACCGTGCCGCCGCCGATGGCGACACCCATGCGGCGCATAATCACGTACTGCTGGGCGATCGACAGCAGGTTGTTCCAGGTCCAATAGATGACTAGACCCACTGGGAAGTTTGCCAGGAAGAACATGAAGATCAGCGGCATCAGCATGAACATGCGCGCCTGCACCGGATCGGCCGGTGCGGGGTTCAGCTTCTGCTGCAGGAACATCGAGCCGCCCATCAGAAGTGGCCAAGCGCCGATGGCGACGATGCTGGGCACGGCGAGGAAAACCGGCAGTTCCCAGGGAATGAGGCCGAACAGATCGAAAATATTTGTCGGGTCCCGTTCGGACAGGTCCTCGATCCAGCCGTAAAACGGCTGCTGGCGCATCTCGATCGAGATAAACAACACCTTATAGAGCGCGAAGAATACCGGGATCTGCAGCGCGATCGGCAGACAACCCGACACCGGGTTGACCCGCTCGCGCTTGTACATCGCCATCAGCTCTTGCTGCATCTTCTGTTTGTCGTCGCCGAATTTCTCGCGAATTTCGGTCATTTTAGGCTGCAGCGCCTTCATCTTGCTCATCGACTTGTACGACTTGTTCGCGAGCGGGAAGAAAATGAGCTTGATAACCACTGTCACCAGCAGGATGGCGACGCCGAAACTCGCGGCAATGCCCAGGCTACTGAGCTGCTCTGCCATGGCGATCAAGATTTGCAGCAACGGCTTGGTGATGAAAAAGAACCAGCCGAAATCCATCGCCAGCTCGAATCGGGGCAGGTTAAGATTGTCGCGATAGTCGACGAGTGTCTCGAATACCTTGGCGCCGGCGAACAAGCGGCTCGTCGCTTCGATCGAACCGCCTGGTGGCACGGTGCGCGCATTGCGCTCGATATAGTCGGTCTGAAAGCTGTCCGCGCGGTTCGCCGTAAGCGCGTGGGAAAAGCTCGTGTTCACCGGTACCGCCTGATCGGGGATCACCGCGGCAAGCCAATATTTATCGGTGATGCCCAGCCAACCGCCGGTCGATTGAATCGTCGTCGGCTGCGATTCGTCGCGCAGATCGTCGTAGTCGATTTCCCGCAGCGTGCCGTCGAGAATGCCGATGGGGCCTTCATGCAGAATGAAGAACCCCAGTGTATCCGGCTCGTTGATCCGGGTGAGGCGCGAAAATGCCGACAAGTTGACCGGCGCATCGCCGTTGTTTTCGACCCGGTCGACGACCGTAAACATGAACTTATCGTCGATCGAATAGGTTCGCGTCAGGGTCAAACCTTGCTCGGTCTGCGCGGTCAGCACGAGCGGCGAGTTTGGCGTCAGGGCCGAACCTTGAGCCTGCCAATTGGTGCCACCGCCACCGAGCGCGCCTTGCGGGCCTGACCAGCCGAATTCAGCGAAGTAAGGGTTGGGTGAGCCGGTCGGCGACAGCAGCATGATATTGTCGCTGTTTGGCTCGACGGTCTCGCGGAAATTACGCAACACCACATCGTCGATGCGGCCGTTCTCAAGGTTGATCGATCCGCTCAGGCTCGGCGATTGCAAAGGTATGCGGCGGCTGGCGGCAATCGCGCCGGCGCGCGATGTGATGGCGCCGGCCGTACCATCGGTACCGATTGCCGACGGCAGCGGCGCGCTAGCCGGGCCCGGCGCAGTTTGCCCGCCGGGCGC
>JBFKGW010000539.1:0-2250 GCA_041633145.1 Alphaproteobacteria bacterium | reverse complement strand
TGGACGGCGCTCACAAGTGCTCGGTAATGCCGCGACCGGCCTCGAGCTGCGCTGGTCCATCCAGTACCAGGTGCGCGAGTGGCGCAACGTCTACTGTTTCTGGACCCACAGCGCCGTCGTCGACATTTCCTACCACCAGCTCGACGTTAACATCGCCTCCGACTATGCCCCGGGCAGTTGCCAGTACGAAGCGGTCCTCGACCACGAGATGGAGCATGTCGCGGTGGCGCAGAATATTCTTGGCCCCTACGCCCAGCAGATCCGCCAGGCGCTGACCTCGCTGGCCATCCCCACCGCGCACCTGCCGGCGACTGCCAATTCGCCCGAGATCGCGCGCGAGGAAGTCGAAGAGGTGTTCCGGCGCACGCTGTTCCCGGTGCGCGACCAGATGAGCCAGCTGCTGGAGCAACAGCAGGCCGAGGTCGACACCCTCGAGAATTATCGCCGGACCTGGCGGCGCTGCCGCAAATGGTAATGCGCCGGGTGTTAACCAAATCGCGTTGAATTTCGCCCGTTTGCCGTTGCTCACCGGCCGCCGCTGGGTAGAAGCCAGGATTAGGTTGATCGCCGCCTGACGAATGTGCTTGTCTTAGTGCAACATTTGCAGAGAGATACACGTATCGATAGATCGGCATAGGGGAGGTTAAGCGCCATGCGCATCCAACGGTACCTCTCGGCTTGTTCCGTCGCTGTGGCGTGCATTGCCGCTACCTCGAATAGTGCGGCGGCGGCCCAATGCGAAGCGCCTGATGACGCTGACGGACTCGAGGTCCACGTCGATATCGATGCCGGCGAACCCAACGTCTACAACCATTTGAGCAAGGCCCAACTGGGTAGCTCCAGCATTCACGGACGTCGCCGGCAAATCCTCGGCACCACCCAGAGCGGTGTCGACCTGCGCTGGTTTATTGACTACCGGGTAGAGGAGTACAGCGACGGTTATTGCTTTTGGGTGTCCAGCATCGACGTGGAAATTTCCTACCAGCAACTCGATGTCAACATCGCCTCGGAATTTGACCCCACCAGCTGCCAGTACAAGGCGGTGCTCGACCACGAATACGAGCATGTGGCAGTCGCGCAAGCGATCATGCAGCCCTACGCGCAGCAGATCTATCAATCGCTGACCACGCTTTCCATTCCCACCGCCCATCTTCCCGCGGTGGCGGATTCGCCGGAACAGGCGCGCGTCGAGGTGGCCGCGGTGCTGCGCCAGACGCTGACCCCAGTACGCGACGAGATGGCGCTGCTGCTGCGCGAACGTCAGGCCGAAGTCGACACGATCCAGAATTACCGCAGAACGTGGAAGCGCTGCCGCCGCTGGTAGCGGCGTGCCGTACAACGGTTTGGAAAGAAAGGGGCCGGCCAAACATTGGCCAGCCCCTTGTCTGAATTGGCTCCGGCGGTAGGACTCGAACCTACGACCCAGCGGTTAACAGCCGCTTGCTCTACCAACTGAGCTACGCCGGATCAGGGTGCGCGGCGTTATAGCAAACCGCCACGCAGACGCAACAGAGTTTAATGGAGGCCCGGGCCGGAATCGAACCGGCATAAAAGGATTTGCAGTCCTCTGCATCACCACTCTGCCACCGGGCCATCGCTAAAAAATGGGTGTTGCCGCGCGCCCGGACAAGCAGCCCGGGCGCCGGTGGTGGCGCGGCGGTGTTATGGACCGTTCGCGCCGCCGCTTCAAGGCGCAGCCGCCGTCTTTCAAAACCGCGCCGAGAACGGTAACGTCGCTTGCCAGAATAAGTAACCGGGGAGGCACGCCATGACACTCATCGACCTGAGCCGCGACATCTATCACAAGATGCCGCGCCTGCTGAATCATCCCTCGATCGTCGTCACCGAGTACAGCACCCACGACGAGATCCGCGAGGCCGACGGCTACCAGTTCAGCTCCGCCACCTTGGCGCTGTCGCTGGGCGACCACGCCGGCACCCACGTTGACGCGCCATGTCACTTCGACGCCGATCCCGACGCCCTGTCGATCGACCAGGTGCCGCTGGAGACTTATTTCACCGAGGCGGTGTGTTTGGATCTGTCGCACAAGCCGCTGAAATCGGACATCTCGATCGAAGACTTGGAGCAGGCGGTCGAAGCGGCCGGGGTCGAGATCAAGCCCAAGGACACGGTTCTCCTGCACATGGATTTCTACAACCGCTGCTATGGCACGCCGGGCTACCTCACCGATTTTCCCGGCCTGACCAAGGAGTCCGCGACCTGGCTGGGCGAGCAGGGCATCAACATGTT
>JBFKGW010000538.1:0-2252 GCA_041633145.1 Alphaproteobacteria bacterium | reverse complement strand
GTCTATACAGGCCGCCAGGCCGTGGCCAATGGCCTGGTCGATGCGATCGGCGGCGAAACCGCGGCGCGCGATTGGCTGGCCGACGAAAAAAATGTCCCGCGCGACCTGCCCACGGTGACCGTCGAACCCCGCAGCGAGCGCCGTGGTGTCTTCAACGCGCTTTCCCAGTTAACGGGAAAATCGTTGTTTTCCAACGCACTAACACTTGACGGCCTGTTGTCTGTTTGGCACCCTGAGCTGTGATCTGCGGGCCTTACCACCGCATCGGATCGCCCGCGTCGTAATCTTGGGGGTTAGAAAGCGCGCGGTATTTGGATAGCGGATTGGTCCTGGACCATTGATCCCGGGGATAACGATGACAAAGTCGGAGTTGATCCAACGCCTGGCAGAACGGAACCCGCATCTATTCCAGCGGGATGTCGAACGTATTGTCGCAACTATTCTGGACGAAATTACCGCCGCCTTGGCCCGGGGCGATCGCGTCGAGCTGCGAGGTTTTGGCGCGTTTTCGGTCAAGCACCGCGGCGCGCGCATCGGCCGCAACCCGCGCACCGGCGAATCGGTTTCGGTGGCGGAAAAGGTGGTGCCGTATTTCAAGACCGGCAAGGAACTGCGCGAGCGCCTCAACACCGATTCCTAAACCGTGCCCGGCAGCTGCGCGCAGCGTCCGTTCCCGTACCGACCAACTCGGCAGCGGCTGTTTTTAGCCCTATAGTGGACCGCGCTTTGGCACGCCTTCCCAGCCACACAATTGCGACGATCGAACCGTGAAAATATTACGCTGGCTCATCACCGTTCCGTTGGCGCTTATCTTGATCATATTCGCCGTCAACAATCGCCATCTGATCGAGGTCAACCTGTGGCCGCTCGATTTTATCGTGCGCTGGCCTCTGTTCGTATTCATCTATATCGGCGTCGTTGCAGGTTTCCTGGCGGGCGCCGTCGTCGCGTGGGCCTCGGCAGCGCAGCACCATCGAC
The DNA here is from genome assembly GCA_041633145.1 of Alphaproteobacteria bacterium. Lineage (GTDB taxonomy): Bacteria > Pseudomonadota > Alphaproteobacteria > UBA6615 > UBA6615 > JBFKGW01. The sequence goes on along the minus strand of JBFKGW010000538.1, from coordinate 1,274 downwards.
GGGCGCGCCATCGGCAGTCGGACAAAAAAGCCCGGACGGCTGCCTCACCCCGCAAAGACAACCCCGAGCGCAGCGAAGGCGTCGGCACAACGTCCCCCGCCGTGATCGATTGAGCGCACCGGTGTGGACCGTTAGCGCCAGCGAAGTTGAGGCCGCGCTCAGCTACACTGATCTCGTCGAGGCACTGCGCGTGGCGTTCCGCCGCGACACTACGGTGCCGCTACGCCACCATCACACGATCCCGACCGGCGGCCGCGAGGCAACGCTGTTGCTGATGCCTGCCTGGAGCGCGCCCGAACCGGCGCCCGCCCATGTCGGTGTGAAGGTGGTCACCGTCTACCCGGATAACGCGGCGCGCGACCTGCCGTCGGTGATGGGGACGTATCTATTGCTCGACGGAGAAACCGGTGCCCCGGCGGCATCGATCGACGGCCCGGCCTTGACCGCCCGCCGCACGGCGGCGGCGTCCGCACTTGCCGCCGACTATCTGGCGCGGCCCAACGCAGAAACTCTGCTCGTGGTCGGCACCGGTCGGCTCGCCGGCAACCTGGTCGCAGCGCACGCGGCGATCCGGCCGATTCGCCGGACGGTTATTTGGGGCCGCGACCGCGCCAAGGCCGAACGGCTCGCCCACCGCCTCGACTCCGGTGCAAACCGGGTGACGGCGACCGATGATTTGGCGGCAGCAGTCGGTGAAGCGCATATCGTCAGTTGCGCCACCACGTCGGCTGACCCACTCATCCACGGTGATTGGCTGGCCGACGGCGCCCATGTCGATCTGGTCGGTGGTTTTCGCCCGGACATGCGCGAGGCCGACGACCGGGTGATCGAGCGGGGAAGTATCTTCGTCGATACTCGCGCCGGCGCTGTGGCGGAGGCCGGCGACATCGTTCAGCCGATCGCTACCGGCATCCTCGACGCTGAGGATATCGCCGGCGATTTGTTCGAGTTGTGCCGCGGAGACCGGCGCGGCCGCCAGGCGCCGGACGAGATCACGGTGTTCAAATCGGTCGGCACGGCGCTGGAAGATCTCGCCGCCGCGGAACTGCTGCTCGCCAAGGTTACGCCGTGACGGTGACCGGCGAGCGGATCCGTACCTGGCTGCGCGAGAGCGCCTTGCCGCTGTGGAGCAGCACCGGCCTGGACGACCGCAACGGCGGATTTTTCGATGATTTGACGCTGGCCGGCGAAGCAATCGAAAACGCGCCGAAGCGCCTGCGCGTACAGGCTCGCCAGGTCTATGTGTTCAGCCACGCCCACCTGCTCGGCTGGGC
>JBFKGW010000537.1:0-2273 GCA_041633145.1 Alphaproteobacteria bacterium | reverse complement strand
TTCGACCTACCGGGGCAGCTAGGGCACTGATCTCAACTGGCACCGAATCAGATATCAAATTTCAGGCACAAAAAAAGCCCGCCCCCGAAAGGGGAGCGGGCTTTACTCAGTCTATTGCGCGCCGAGCGCGCAAATTTAACGCAGCGTTGTGAGGTGTCTCTGCACCTCTTCGATCGTCAATGGCCGTTCCGTGCTGCCGCCACACAACGCCTCGACGTGACGTTTCTCGTGCTCGCTCAAAACGCGATTCTTGGCGCCGACGGTCATCGCGCACGGTGCCTGAAGAGCCAGCCGCGCCTTCGAATCTTCTGCCTGTTTCACGGTTTCGACAGCTTCGTTGACGACCGCCCGAGAGGCTTCGGTGCAGCCGCTTAATAAAATTGCCGTACAGATTAATCCTTTGATCATGCCTATCATCCGAACATCGCGGCGATGAATGTGAAGGTCTCGACCGGATCGAGGCCGAACAGCAGGCCGCCGCCGACCGCCAACGCTGCCGCGACGGCGATGGAAATTAGGGTCTTTTTCATAGGCTTACTCCCAGGTCAGAGGCAGGTGTAGATGTCCTTGGCCGGCATCGGCTGCCAGCCGGAATAGGCCAGCTGGATACCGGCCATGGTGACGTAGCTCGCCTTGCCGTGGCCGCGTGGCAGCGGCGCGTAGGGCAATTGCACGCCGCACTCATGCCAGGCCATCGCCTCGATCAACGCGCCGAGATCGGCCGGGCTGTAGCGCAGCCGCAGCGGCAGGTTGTGGGGAAACGCGGTGATGCGGCAGACATGTTCGATGTAGGCTTCGGTGTCGTTTTCGGTCGCCGGTGCCCAGGTCTCGACGTTCTTGCGCACCGTATTGGCGCTGCGCTTCTCGTAATTGAGCAGCACGATGGCGGCGCAGCGGATACCGAACACCGGATGCTCGAAGGTCAGGAACCGCTGGTCACGCTGGCGCTTAGACATGCCTTGCCAGATCACGCCGTCGCGGCGCTCGACGTTGAGCGGATTATGGTTGCGCAGCCCGCGCGGCACGTTGTTGGTCTCACGCACTAAGGGCCATCTCGTCGGATGTGCGCAAATCGACCAGCGTGCCGTCGTTGACGATCACGCAGTCGGCTCTGCTGCGAAAAGAGCGCCGCCCTTCTCGCGCAGCACCTCGCACTCATTGGAAAAGTGCACATTAGCCAAACCAACCTCGCCGTTTTGGTGCCAAGGAAACTAGGGCGAATCGATGCCCTTAATCCTCAAGGCGGCTTTGATGCCGTCCCAAAACACCAGCAAAGCACCGCCTGCCACCGTGACGGCTATGCCCCACATGGTGGCTGCAGCGGCGCGTTCTGACATCAGTCTGACCCGCCGCGCGTACACGAGATCCGCGCGAAATTCGTTAATGCTTTTTTGGTCATTAACGTCGACGCCAAGCAGGCTAAGGGTCTGCCGGATCGCGGCATTGGCCGCCTGGTCGGCGATTTCGCGCGCCTCTTCATGGCTCAAACTTTCAGACATAATAAAACCCGATCTTCTTCGCCAAGTCGCCGTGTGTCGGCTGCTGCGTGTCCTCGGACATAGGCGTCTAACTCCGTTCGCCCGGCGCCGGTGGATCTAGCGCCTGCCAGTGTTCGCCGGTTTGCACCACGCACGTCAGACCCGTCGGACCGGTCGAAATGATCGACCACGTTTGGCCGTCGTCGCTGATGATCACCTCGAGAACGTTACCGGCATCGGTCAGGGCGATGAAGCGCGGCTGTTCCTGGTATTTCAGATAGAGCTGGGTCAGTACCGAATCGCGGGCACCGCAATAGCTCTCACCCCGTGCTGGGTCTTTCAGCGGCAATAAAAAAACCGCCAAAACGGCGGCGGCTGTTGTCAGCGCCCGGCGCACCGAGCTGATCTACTTAATCTAGGCATAAACACCCCTTTTTTAACCAGGTGAACCGTTTTGTAGGATGCGCAGCACCTCCAAGATGAGCTCCCGCAATTCGGAACTTATCGCGATGGCGCCACTCGACGCAACTGCGATGGCTATGGCGAACAGGGTCTTCTTGTGCTTCATCATGATCTGAAACCTGCAAGGTTGAAGGAGATGTCCGTCATCGACTGGACGTTGGCGGGTGACTCAATTGTCAGCCGGTCGCCCACGGCGAACACGTACTGTTGCGCGGCCTGGGTCGCGAAGGTACCCGCCGCGGCGGCACCGGTGGTGTTGGCGAAGGTTACGTCGCCGATCTTTGTACCGTTGCGCTTCACGTCGTAGACGACCGCGCCTCCGTTTGCTCCACC
>JBFKGW010000536.1:0-2275 GCA_041633145.1 Alphaproteobacteria bacterium | reverse complement strand
GCCTCTCTCGTCGCCGCTGCGCTCGCCCTCGCCGCCTGCAGTGGCGATGCCGGCCGCAAGCAAACCGCCGGCACCGTGCTGGGTGGCATCGGCGGCGCGGTCATTGGCTCGCAGATCGGCAGCGGCTCCGGGCAGATCGTCGCCACCGCGCTGGGCACCTTCGCTGGCGCACTGATCGGCGCCGATATCGGCCGGTCGCTCGACCGCGCCGACCAACTGGCGATGCAGCAAGCCGAACAGCGTGCCCACACGGCGCGGCTCGGCGAAACCATCGAGTGGAACAACCCCGACAGCGGCAATTACGGCGCGGTGACGCCGCTGCGCGAGGGCCGGCTTGCCCGTTCGGGCGCCTACTGCCGCGAGTACGAATCGATGGTGACGATCGAGGGCCGCGAACAATTCGCCTACGGCACCGTCTGCCAGCAACCCGACGGCAGCTGGCAGATCGTTAGCTAATGCGTGATTAGTTAGTACGCGAAACGTATCTCTATTGATGTCCGACGCTCAGCTGACCGGCGCGATTCGAGATCAAGTACCGCGTTAAGCCCCTCTCCTTTGGGGAGAGGGTCAACTTCATTTCTCATCGACTGTACTTACGAGCCCGCGTCGGTCGCGTTTTCGGCCACCAGGCGCGGGCCGTTTTGAGACAACAATTGTTTGATGGTCGGCGATAGCGCGCTGCGGCCGGCATCTTCAGCCTGCGCCAATAGTTTTGCCAGCTCGCTGGCCCACGGCGTGTCGGCGGCGATTTCGGGATCGAAGGAGGCGATGGCGTAGCCCAGAGCCCGGTAAAGATCGTGCAGGGTGAGATCGTCGATGTCGCGGATCAGCGCCGCCGTATCGGCGCCTGAGCGCACGATGTAGCCGGTCTTACGCAGGCGCGTCATCACCACCGCCAGCGCGTCGCCGTCGCCCGACGCCGCTTCCAGCAGCATATCGTTGTCCGCGGTACGGCCGGCGCTGGCCTGCGTATGCAACAGGTCGATCACCTGCAGCGCCCGCAACAGACAGCGCGCCGGCGTGAGCGGCCCATCATGCACGGCTGACCAGCGCGCCGCGCGCCATTCGGGCCGCGCCGCCGCAATCGCCGCGCCGAAGAGTACGACCGCCCAGGCGAAATACATCCAGATCAGGAACACCGGCAACGCCGACAGCGAGCCGTAGACGCTTTCAAAGGTGCCGACGCGCTCGACATAGACACCGAACAGAACTTTGAGCCCTTCGAACAGCAGGGCGGCGACGATGCCGCCAAGCAGGGCATGGCGCCACTCGACGCGGCGATGGGGCAGCGCGAGATAGACAACCGTGAGACCCACCGCGGCGGAGACGATGGGCACCAGGCGGACGAGCCCGCCGGCATCGATGCCGAGATCGATCCCCAACGCCGACAGATTTCCCACGGCGAACAGCACCGTGCTGAGCGACAAACCGGCGCCAAACAACAGCGGGCCGAAGGTCAGCGTGGTCCAATAAGCGAACAGCCGCATCATCAGCGGCCGCGGCGAATCGACCCGCCAGATGGCGTTGAACGCACCCTCGACAGTCGCCAGCAGCATGATCGAGGTCACCGCCAGCCAGACGATGCCGAGCGCCGTCAGGTTGCTGGTGTTGGCGACGAACCGGTCGAGATAGGTCTGCACGTCGACCCCGGCGTGGGGCGCGGCATAGGTCAGCGCCAATTCGATCAACTGACCCTTGATGGCGTCGAAGGCGGGAAACGCCGACAACACCGACAGGCCGATGGCGAGCAGCGGCACCAAGGCAAGCAGCGAGGTGTAGCTGAGCGAGGCGGCGATAATGAACCCGCGCTCTTCTCTGAACCGCTCGAGCGCTGTGCGCGCAAAGCCAAGCTCGGCAGAAATAAAGTCGCGCCGTGACGTGGCCTTGCCGGGTTTGGGCGTCATATTTGTATCGTCATCGTCGTTAACTATACGCGCGCCATACTATATCTATTTGAAGCAAAACGAAAATTATGCTCGCGCGCCGGTTAGCCTTGCCGTGAGTCGGCTTTGGTGTAGGATGCCGGCGACGCCGCCAAAGACGCGCTTCGGCAGGGTTTGATGGGTAATAGTGGACAGTTAATGGCCGGTAAACGCGGCCTCGTGATGGGGGTCGCCAATGACCGTTCGATCGCCTGGGGGATCGCGCGCACGGTCGCCGAGCATGGCGCGTCGCTCGCCTTTACCTATCAGGGCGAGGCGCTGGAAAAGCGCGTGCGCCCGCTCGCCGAACAGGTCGGCAGCGATATCGTCTTGCCGTGCGACGTCACCGACAG
>JBFKGW010000535.1:0-2276 GCA_041633145.1 Alphaproteobacteria bacterium | reverse complement strand
TCCAGCTCGGCCATGTTCTTGTCGAGCAGGTCGATGCCGATCACGTCGAAGCCAGCCTGGGTGAGGCGGATGGCGATCGCCGAGCCCATGGCGCCGAGGCCGACGACGCCGACGGTTGCACTCATAACTATGTCTCCTTACGCGGTCTTCGCTGGACCGTTAGTCAAACTTTTGCGTACCGTCGAGCGCGGCGATGCCGGCTTTGGCGACCACGAGATCCTCCTCGCCGGTGCCCGAACCGACACCGACGGCGCCGATCACGTGACCGTCGATGATGATCGGCAGGCCGCCCGGCAGGTTGATCCGCTTGCCGTCGGTGGCAATCGCCAGCCTGATATCAGGACCGTCGGGCATAAGGCCGGTCGGGTTGCCGTAAGAGGCCGATGTCATGGCCTTGCGCAACGACGAATCGATCGACTGAACGAACGCGCCATCCATGCGGGTGAAGGCGATCAGATGACCACCGGGATCGACAACCGAAATACATTCGGGGATGCCGATCTCGTCTGCCTTGGCGACGGCGGCAGCCAAAACCTTGTGGGCGCCTTCATTGGTGAGCTTCAGGAACGGAGTGGTATCGGACATGGTATCCCTGTCAGTTTTTTAGCGGTGATTGCGGGCGCTAACATTGCACCGGATTGCCAGGGTGACAACGGTCGAGCTCGGTGTTTCTACGCTAGGCAGAGGGTTTGGGATCGCGGTAGCGGCGTACCAGGTCCTCCGCGTCTAGGCTGTTCACACTGCGTAGCTGCGGAAACAGCCAGGCGAAGCTGATCGCGACGGCAAGCGTCGCGGCGCCACCGACCACGACGGCCGGTACCGTGCCCCACCAATGGGCAGTAATGCCCGACTCGAACTCACCCAGTTCGTTCGATGCGTTGGTAAACACCGACGACACCGCGCTCACGCGGCCGCGCATGTCGTCGGGGGTGATGATCTGCACCATGTTCTGACGAACGAAGACACTCACCGAATCGCCCATTCCCATCACCACCAGGGCGGCGAGCGACAACCAAAAGATCTCCGACAGGCCGAACACGATCACCCCGACCCCGAACACGGCGACCGCGGTCAATAGTTTAATCCCGGCGCCGGTCCGGATCGGCATTTGCGCCAGGTACAGCCCGCCGCAGAGGGCGCCGAATGCGAAGGCCGAGCGCAGCAGGCCGAAACCGCCGGCGCCCACATCGAGGATCTCCGTGGCGTAGACCGGCAGCAGCGCCAACGCGCCACCAAACAAAACGGCGAACAGATCGAGCGAAATGGCGCCGAGGATGACCTTGCGCGACATGATGAAGCGCAAACCGGCCAGCAAGTTGGCGGCGTTTATCGGGTCGCGGTTGACGATTTGCGCCGGCCTGCGAACTTTCCACGCGAACGTGGTGGCGATCACAAACACCACCGTACAGAGACTGTAGACGATGGATTCGTCCGGGCCGGCGACCGGGCCAAGCGCAATCAGGATGCCGGCGATCGTTGGCCCGACGATGCGCGCGATTTGGAATCCCGAGGTCGACCAGGCAATGGCGTTGGGGAAGTCTTCCTTCGATACCAGGTTCGGCACCACCGCTTGCTGTGCGGGCCCGTGAAACGCGCGCGAGGTGCCGAACAGCACCAGCAGTAAAAGAATCAGAATAAAATTATCGCTGCGCGTAAGCGTCAGCGAAAACAGGCCGATGGCGCATAACGTCTGGACCGAAATGGTCGCCCGTATGATGTACATGCGCGGCACCCGGTCGACGACGATGCCGGCGACCAAGAACAAAGCGGCGAACGGCGCGAATTGCGCCAGCCCGACCAGGCCCAGGTCGAATTCGCGCCCGGTGATACGGAATACCTGCCAGAAGACCGTCGCGATCATCATTTCGATCGCCAAAAAACTGAGCACGCGGGCGCCCCAGAAGAAGCGGAAATCGCGGTTCCGGAACACGCGCATGCCGTAGCGCCGGCCGCGCGCCGGTACGGCAGGGGACTGGGGGACGGTCACTCGGTTACACGCACGGCGGTTCGACGGACATTGCCAGAGAGGATCCGGCACGACTGCACGACGGGGCCGCGCGCGCGCCGGACGGCGCTAGGTGTGGCACGGGAACCGGACGATTGCCAGCGGTATATCTCTGGATTTGCGCCGGCCGGGCGGTGAAATGCGATTGTGGGTCTGCTAGAGGCGGTTGCTTCCCGCCGGTTCGAAGTGCGTAACTTCGATCGAACGCTGCTCAAGCCATTGGCGCGCCTGGTCGTCCGAAGCGCTGATTTGATCGCGGGTCAGCTTCGCG
>JBFKGW010000534.1:0-2279 GCA_041633145.1 Alphaproteobacteria bacterium | reverse complement strand
CCAGCTCGTGCATCTTCTCGTTCGCGCTCTGAAGAGTCTCCTTGACCTGGCCGCACGCCGTAAGCGCCAGCAGAGCGGCTAGAAGTGCGATAGGAATACTGCGCGACCGGGAAATCGACATGGTTCGCCGTTATCGGTGAGACAGCTCGACGGGCAGCGCTACGCGCTATTTGCGATTCACGACGACGTCATGAATGACGTCGAGAACGATGTTGGTGGCCTTTTCGATCAGCACCGCATCGTTGCCGATGATCACCCGTTCAGTGCCTCGCCGCGGCGGGGGTAATTGGATCCGCAATTCGGTCGGAAATTGTCTCTTCTCCAAGCCAGGCGGCAGGCGGCCGTTTCGTTCGAGCTGACGTTGCAGACCGGGCGGCAGGCGATCGCGTTTGGCGAGCCCCGGTGGGGCCCCCTTCGATCCCTTTGCTTTTTTGCCGCCTCTCCTATCTCGGTCTTCGTCTTCGTCAGCCTTCACGCCCGCGGCGCCGAGAACTTCGCGGATAATGCTTCGTTCAAGATCGCTAAAAACCCGCTCGACCGCGGTGCTGCTTTGGGCCAATTGCACAGGCTGGCTCGCGATCGCGCTCGTTCCCGGCAATAGGATCAACACGGCGGCTAAAACAGCGAGGAGGCGGGGCATGGGCTTCTCCATTTGTAGTCGTCAGCAGGGGTGTTTTGATCACCGTTTTTGACAGCTTTGAGGCGGGCACCTTTTCGCGCCAACGCGCTTATGCCCTTGGGCCAAGTACAATACTTTGCCGATTCACCTTATAGCGAAAAGATACCGTGGATTGGTGAACGTAAGTTTTATGTTGGGCTCATTACCGCCATGTCGGGGTTACCGCGCGGGCGGTGTGAAACGTAGAGTTAACGGCGGAAAAATTGCTTGAATCGAGGGGCGCCAGAGTTTTCAGCCGGTAGTGGTTGCAGTACTCTAACGCCCGAATTTGGATCAACACGAATTTGGGGGTGCGGTTCGATGTTAGAAGCACTGCGCCAGGGCATGGGCCGGCATCAGCGTCGGGCATTTTGGGAAGCGACAATTGCGGTTTGTGCTCTTGTCGCCGCGCCGCATGGCAAGGTTAGCTTCGCCACTCGGGTTCGCATCGACCATATCCTCGATAGTTTACCGGACCTCAAAGTTTTCGATGTCAACGAGTTCGTCGAGTTGTTCGACCGGTTCGTCGACGAGTTTCGGGTCAGCCCCCGCAAGGCCCGGTCGCGCGCGCTCGATGTCATCCGCAAGGGCGCGGGCGATACCGAGGAGGCAGAACTGTTGGCGAGGATCGCCTTCGCAGTTGCCGATACTGAAACGGTTGCCGGCGAGGTAGATCTGGAGCCGATTAAAAGCCTGTGCAACGCGCTGGGTGTCGATCCCAATTCGATTATGGCAGCGGCGAACAAGGCGCCCGACGCTGTGCCGGCCGAACAGCCGGCACCGGTTACGGCACCGCCCCCACCGTTGAAAAGCGTTCACGATACCCCGGAGGAAGAGCCTGAGATGCAGGAAGAACAATCAGCAGAACCTACGCCTGAACTATCCGCGGTACCGCCTGCGGCCAGCGAACTGACAGAGGCCGCAAAACCGGCGATTATTCCCGCCGCACCCGCGTCGCAGCCCCCGGCAGAAACAGAAAGCGCCGCCACCGATCTGAGCCAACAATTATTGGTCGATGGCACCAAAGCCGTCATCGCCTTGTGCGGCCGCACCAAAACAGGCGCCTTGGAAGCACTGCGCATTTACGAGAACGAGCAGTTGGCGGCGGCCGACCGTGCGCTGTCGGAAAAAATCGCCAACGATACCTACTGGTTATCGCCGGTCACGTTGTTCCCAGCCGATGGTGAACCGCGCGACGACAACGAACCGACGCCGATCCACGTGATGTGCCTGAGCCGGCCCGACGGGAGTGTCGAGGCGTTACGCGCTTTCGAGAATGCCGACCAGGCCAACGCCGATCTCGAGTTCTTCCGCAATATCTCCAACGACAAAATGTGGGTCTCGGTCGTCCAGTTTAAGACCGTTACCTGATAGCTGGCTGCCGCTCGACGTTGACCTTCCTGGGGTGCGCGGGTGATCTGCGCGCTTGCGGTGTCTTGCAAGCACCGGCGGTAATCTAAAAAATGATTTTATGTCGAGCATCCTCAAAGGAGTGAGGCCGTGAACGCGCAAATCAGCCGCAGCGAAGCAGACGTCGTCGGCGAAGAACATTGGACCCAGAAGGGCGATACCCGGCTGTTTCTATGGGAGAAGTTCGTCGACCGGCCGAGCGACGATGTGG
>JBFKGW010000533.1:0-2291 GCA_041633145.1 Alphaproteobacteria bacterium | reverse complement strand
GGCCCCGAACACCCGCAGGTGGCGACCATCCTCGAGAATTATGGCGTCATGCTGCAAAAGAAGGGTCGGACGTCCGACGGCGGCCAGTTGCTCGCGCGCGCGAAAGTGATCCGCGCCAAGCACTAAGCAGAAAACCGGTAGTACGTTGGCGCATTCGCTCGTTCGAATAATGTTTCGATATGGCAGCGGTTGTCGACGTCGACACACGATAACGCAAACGCTCACGCAGTGGCGCCGTCGTCGGACTCCGCCTAGACAATCTCGAAAATAGACCGGCTCAGCGTGTCGCGGTTGATCATCGACATGTAGGATTTCACTGTGTCGGGGATGGTGTCGATGTTGCCGATCGAATTGCGGGCATCCTCGGCGGTCTGCCAGTAGACGGCGATCAGCCAGGTGCCGTCGTCGCTTTTGCCGATTTCGCGCTTCAGGAAACCCGGCTGGGCGCTGGTGAAATCCTCGCCGACGGTGCGGTTGATCGCCAGGAACGCCGCGGGGTCGGCGTCGTCATTGAGGCGGTAGTTCACCAGCTCGATGGCGTAGGGCGGGGTTAGGTCGGCCACGGTGCATAATCTCCTGTTTTGAGTGTTATCGACGCGCCTCAGTCGGCGGCAGCGGGTTCGCCGGTCGGCGCCAGCGCTTGGCCGTTGTGCTCGATGGAGACGATGGGGTCGAGCTGGGCGATCAACGTGGCGTGCAGATAGCAGGTGTTGGCGGCGATCGTCATGATGCGCTCATGCGTCGCCGGGTCGGCGCCGCCGTTTAAGAACAGGTGGGTGTCGACCGGCTCGATGCTGCCGGTCCAGCTGCCGTCAGCGGGGCTGCCGGCGAGCCCGAACGGCGTGTACTGGACCAGCCGCACGCCGCCGATATCGACCTTCTGGTGCAGGATATAGCGCGACAGCTGGGTCAGATAGCAAAACACGATGCCGGCAGCGATCAGCGCCAGCCCGCTCGGCCCGACCTCGTCGCCCGGTTCGGTAATCGGGCGTTCGTCGGTCTTGAAGGCGAAATGGCTCAATCCCGACACTTCCAGCCAAGTATCGGTCTCGGTGATGCCGGCGGGGTCGAGTAGCTTGCTGGCGCCGTTAACCGTCCGAACCACGCGCCGGATGGTGCCATCGCTGACATCGACGATGTCGCCGGCCGTGACTTCGCCGGTCTTGTAGATCAGATCGGGCAGATCGTTGGCGCCCGCCAGCGGAGCGGGCGCTTGCGAATAGGTGCGGTAGGGATCGGGCGCGTCGGGCGCGGCTGAGTTTTTCAGCGTTGTGACTTCGTGGCGGCGGCCGTTCACATAGATCGCGAAGGTGTTGGTGACCGCCTGGCGCATGGTCGCCAGTGCCGGCGAGGCGCGCACCGCATCGGCGACCAGCGCGGCCACCTCATCGGAGGAGGCACCGGAAGTTATCTTGACCCGGATCTTAGCCGGCTCGGCGTTACCGATGCCGTCGCCGCGCACGAACGAGCCGTCCAAGAAATAGAAGTTCTGCAGCTCGATCGCCAGATCGGGTGGCGCCATGCCGCGCGCCGCGGCGATCATCAGGATGCGTTTGAGGAGGTCGGCGTGCAGGCCGGCGTTGAAAAAGCCCAGCGGAAACGGCGCCAGATCGGTGCCCTTGATGTGCTTGCCCTCGTCGGTGGTCAGGCGCCAGGCGCTGCCGCCGGCGCCTTCGGTGACGACGCCTTCCTTCTGGTAGCCGGTGAGCGAGCGCACGTCGGTGACGAAAACGTCGCGCGCGGCGTTTGACGTCAGCAGCGGCGAGCGGGCCGTGCCCTGACGGGTCTTGAAGGCGAGCGGATAGCCGGAGCTGTCGATGGTGTCGGACGTGGACATCAGGGCACCCTATTCGTCACTGGCCGACAAAGGTCAACGCCTTTTTGTACATGGCGTAGTCGACCAGCTTGCCGTCGAGCGAGATGGCGGCTGACCCGGCCGCCTCGGCTTCTTCGAAGGCGGCGATCAGGCGGCGATAGTAGTCGAGCTCTTCGGCGCTGGCGGCGTAGGCCTCGCGGGCGATCGGCACTTGGCCGGGGTGGATCAGCGTGCGGCCGTCAAAGCCAAGCCGCTTCGACAACTCGCAATCGGCGCGCAGCGAGTCTTGATTCTTTATGTCGCTGAAGGCGCCGTCGAGCACGTAGGGCAGGCGCGCCGCGCGCGCGTCGAGCAGAACCTTGGAGCGCGCATACATGAGCTCCGGCCCGTCGACCGACCAGGCGCAATGGAGGTCGCCTTGCAGATCGCCGTCTTCGGCGCTGCCGAAGGAAATGGTTTCGACGCGCGCCGCCGC